>NZ_JBSZKT010000010.1:0-216447 GCF_055690525.1 Streptosporangium sp. H13245
TTGCTCATCGTTCCGTCCATGATCGGGGGGAGTGGTCGCAGGTGGGAGGGCGCCGTCCGGCGAGGTCGACGACCTGTGGCGTTCCGGACGGCGAACCCGATGCGGGCATGGTTTCAAGGTGATCTTGTAACTGCCTTGGAGATGACTTCGGCCACCCAGCGGCCCGCGGCACGCTCCGCGTCTCTCCAGGCCCGAAGACACGAGGACACGAGGACACGAGGACACGAAGAAGCGCGAAGGGACCCGGTCCGGGAGGCACGTGCCTCCCGGACCGGGTCCCTTCGCGTGCGGTCCGCGTCTAGCTGTAGACGCCGAACTCCCAGAGCGAGTAGCCGTACGGCGTGCCGCGCTGGGTGAGGTTCACCCGGACGTACCTGGCCGACGCGGTGAGGTCGACGGAGTCGAACCCGCCGTCGCCGGTCGTGGTCGAGTGGACGGTGGTCCAGGTCGAGCCGTTGGCGGAGGTCTGGATCTGGTACGCCCTGCCGTACGCGGCCTCCCAGCCGAGCTGGACGTGCCTGATCGCGGTGGTCGCGCCGAGGTCCACCTGGATCCACTGCGGGTCGGCCCACTCGCTGGCCCAGCGGGAGGTGAAGCTGCCGTCGGTGGCCCGGCCGGGGTTGAACGGACCGCCGTCACCGGTCGCCTGGTAGGAGGAGGCGGTGGTCGGCTTGCCGAGTGCCACGTTGGTCCCGGCGACCGTCGGCGGGACCACGCGGAACGACCGCTGCTCGATGCCCGCGTTGCCGTGCCCGTCGAAGGCGTACACGTACACCTTCCACACGCCCATCTGCTCCGGCGCGGTCACCGTGAACCTGCCGGGGCCGGTCTGGACGAACCTGACGTTGTCGAAGCCGCGGTTGCCGTTGATGTGCTTGTTGCTGAACATCAGGTTGTAGCGGATCAGGTCGCTGTTCGGGTCGGTCGCGGCGACCTCGACGGTGAAGGTCTTCCCCGCCTGGACGGCGGTCTGCGAGCCGACCGTCATCGAGGTGATCTCCGGGGGAGTGTTCGCCGAGGGCTGCCCGGTGTAGGCCGCCTTGAGCGAGTGGTAGCCGTGCCTGCGCCAGCCGCCGGTGGTGGTGTTGAGCCACACCCCGCCGAAGTCGTTCTCCAGGCCGTAGTGGAACTCGGTCGCGCCGAGCGCGACGCCCGTGTGACCCTTGATCGCGTTCCAGCTGGCGGTGTACTGGTCCCGCTTCTGCAGGTCGGTCGGCTCGGTCGGGACGCCGTTGACGTCGTTGGGCACCTCCCACTCACCGTCGGGCCCGGCCTCGGTGACGATGTACGGCTTGGTGTACCCGCCGTTGATCCAGTCCTGCCTGACGGTGTGGATGGCGCCGTAGGAGTTGACCGCGAGCAGGTCGAGGGCCGGGGAGTGGGCCTTGTAGTAGGTCCACGCCTGGGTGTAGGCGTCGGTGGAGGTGACCGGGTGGTTGGGGTCGGCGACGTGGATCGCCTGCGCCACCTCGTTGACGAACTTCGCGTACGCCACCCGCCGCTGCTCGACCACGTCGGCCGGAAGGCCGTGGTCCTGCATGGTGAGGATGACCTCGTTGCCGACGTCCCACATGAGCACGCCCTGGCGGTTCTTGAGGGCGTTGACGCGGGCGACGATCTCGTTCTTCACGCTGGTCTTGTACGCGGTGTCGTTGACGTAGTCGGCGCCCTGGTTGAGCCAGTGCCCGACGATGACCTTGATGCCCTGCTGGGCGGCCCTGTCGAGCAGCGCCGGGGTGTGGGTGTCGTCGACGCCCCAGGTACGGATCGTGTTGACGCCCATGTTCTTGAGGTCGCGCATGTAGCCGTCGGCCGCGGCCTGCGGCGGGCCGTAGGTCAGGCCCTTGACGAGGTACGGGGCGCCGTTCACCTGGAGCTGCCAGTTGCCCTGCGTACCGGTCACCCTGACGGTGCTCGGCCCGGCCGGGGTCGCCGGGTCGGTCATCGCGGCGGGGACGGTGCCGGTCTGCCTGGCGACCGCGATCCGGTCCACGCTCAGCACGCCGCCGGAGGTGGTGGCGGCGGTCGGTGTCGTACCGCCCGCGAGCGCGTTGGGCAGCGAGCCGCCGATGGCGAGGTCGAGGCGGAGGTAGAAGCCGTGGTGCAGGGCCGCCCGCCACGCGGTGACGCCGACCTGGCTCTGGCGGACGACCCAGGTCTGCCTGCCGTCGAGGTAGAAGCGGATCTCCTCGTCGGTCTTGGTGCGGTCGATGACCTGCGCGTACTCGTGGTAGCCGGTCTGGCAGCCGTCACAGGTGGCGAAGCCGCTGGTGCGGCCGTTGTACTCGTTGCACACACCCTCGGGCGCGGTCCCGCAGTGCAGGGTGTTGGCCAGCTGGTTGCGGCCGTTGACGCCGGTCATGATGTCGGTCTCGCCGACGGACGGCCAGTTGTTGTAGTTGCCACGGTAGGCGGCGCCGGTCGCGCGGAAGCCGGGCCAGTAGCCGAGGGCGTTGGCGACGTCGGGCTGCTTGAGCCTGGCGCTGAACTTGAGCATCTCGCCCGGCTGCGGCGCGAAGTCGGTGCGCTGGGTCTCGATACGGCCGGAGGTCCAGTTGCCCGCGCCGTCCTTGATCGCCTTGATGTTCAGGTTGCCGGTGCCGTCGAGGTAGACGTTGGCCGTCGAGGCGCTCATGGTCTCGACCTCGCCGGTGCCCCAGTTCGCGGCGCCGCCGGGGTAGGAGGTGCCGGTGCGCAGGATCCAGTCGGCGGCCGAGGGGGAGGTGCCGGCCGAGCCGTTGAACTCGTCCTTCCACACCTCGGTCCAGGCGCCGGGCTCCTCCGGCTCCTCGGGCTCCTGGGGGCCGCCCGTGCTGCCGTAGACCTGGAACTCCCACAGCGAGTAGCCGTAGCCGGTGCCCCGGGCGGTGCCGTACATCCGTACGTACCGGCCGGAACCGGTCACGTCCAGGGTCTGGGTGCCGCCGGTGCCGGTGGTGGTGGAGTAGACGTCGGTCCAGGTGGAGGCGTTGGCCGAAGTCTGGATCTTGAACGCCCTGCCGTACGCGGCCTCCCAGGTCAGCACCACCCGGCTGATCGTGGCCGTCTCGCCGAGGTCGACCTGGAGCCACTGCGGGTCGCTGAACGCGCTGGCCCACCGGGTGCCGGTCAGGTTTCCGTCGACCGCCAGCGACGCGACGTAGCCGGCGCCCTCGGATGACGAGGCCGTCGCCGTCTTGCCCTGCGACAGCAGGCCGTCGGCCGCCGCCGCGGGGCCGGTGAATGCCAGCCCGGAGAGGACCAGTGCCGCCAGGGCGGCGATGACCAGGCCTAACCGGGAGCGGCTCGAACTACGAGCTGGATACACGATCTCTCCTCGAAAGGGGGATGCCCGCCAGGGGACGGCGAGGGGGGAGAGCGCTCTCCGTAACCGAGGGTGCTCCCGGGGGTCGAGCGGTGTCAAGGCCCTACTTCTCCCGGGGGCGAAACGCGCTGCTCACGCGCCGGAAACTTCTTCCCAATGGACATATGCCTTCAAAGCCCACCTTCTCGCACGTCCGCTCGCGCGTCGGCGACAGGGAAGCGGGCGCGTCTCTGTATCGGTGACGTGAACGGCGGGTTTCAGATTGGGTTGGCTGGCGTCTTGACAACTCGCAACAGGGAGGATCAACCTCGTAGGAGAGCGCTCTCCCTGTGCCGTTCCCAACGGCCACCCCCCACTGAAGGAGAGGCAATGCGCCCATCCCGAAGTCCCGTCAGATTCCGCCTGGGACTGGTCGCCGCCGCTATCACCGCGCTGGTCGCGGCCGGTCTGGCGATCATCTCCCCCGCCAGCGCGGCGGACGGCCTGCTCTCCCAGAGCCGGCCCGCGACCGCCTCCTCCTCGGAGGGAGGCGGGTACGGCGCCGGAGCCGCCTTCGACGGCAGCACCGGGACCCGGTGGTCCAGTGCCGCCGCGGACCCGCAGTGGATCCAGGTCGACCTGGGTGCCACCGCGACGGTCTCCCAGGTCGTCCTCAACTGGGAGGGCGCGTACGGCAAGGCGTTCAAGATCCAGACCTCGGCCAACGGCTCGTCCTGGACGGACGTCTACTCCACCACCACCGGCACCGGCGGCACCCAGACCCTCAACGTCTCGGGTTCCGGACGGTACGTGCGGCTGTACGGCACCGCCCGGGGCACCGGCTACGGCTACTCGCTGTGGGAGTTCAAGGTGTACGGCACCGGCGGCGCCGGGACCACCCCGAGGCCGAGGCCGACGTTCACCGACGAGGTCACGCACCACGAGTTCCAGGCCAACTGCTCCCCGACGGCGAACCGGCCCGACGACCCGATCATCTACCCGGGCCTGCCGGGTGCCTCGCACATGCACACCTTCGTCGGCAACAGGACGACCAACGCGAGCAGCACGGCGTCCTCGCTCCTCGGCGGCGGCACCTCGTGCACCAACCCGCACGACAGGTCCGCCTACTGGTTCCCGAGCTTCTACAAGGGCAACCAGCTGATCGAGCCGACCGGCAACCAGGTCATCTACTACAAGTCCGGCATCCTCAACTACTGGGAGGTGCAGCCCTTCCCGCAGAGCCTGCGCTTCGTCGTCGGCAGCCCGACCGCGACGCTCGCCGAGTTCCGCGACTCCCCCGGCGCCGTCGAGGGCTTCGAGTGCGGCGACATCTCCAAGAGCTGGGACATCCCGACGTCCTGCGTGGCGGGCAGCCAGGTGAACGTCCGCTACCAGGCGCCGAGCTGCTGGGACGGCGTCAACCTCGACAGCGCCAACCACAAGAGCCACATGTCCTACCCCGTCGGCGGCTACTGCCCGGCGAGCCACCCGGTGGCGGTGCCGATGCTGGAGTTCAAGATCGCCTTCCCCGCCAGCGGTGACCTGTCACAGGCGCGGCTGGCCAGCGGGCGCGGTTACACCTGGCACTACGACTTCTTCAACGCCTGGGACAACACCGCCATCCTGGACGCCCTGGTGACCCACTGCATCAACGGTGGCCTCCAGTGCAACCCGCGCGGCTACGACCTGTACAAGCCGCACCGCGGCGCCGCCCTCACCGAGAACTTCGAGCTTCCCTGACCTTCCCTGACCCTCCGACCGCATGTGCCCGGCTCCGGCCTCGGGTGCCCCGGACTCCGGCACCCGTGGGCCGGGGCCGGGCACGTGCTTTTCCGGCATGGGTCCCGGCGTGTCCGTACCCGGACATTTCCCGGACATTGACAGCCACGGGACCGCCGTGACGTACTGGAGAGCGCTCTCCGACAGCGAAGGGAAACCACGTGAGCATCGACGAGCTCGACCGATTGGTGGAGAAGCTGGACCTGGAACGCAAGGTGCGGCTGATCGCCGGGGCGACCGTGTGGTCCACCCACGCCGAGCCGGGCATCGGGCTGCGGGCCATGGTCACCTCCGACGGCCCGGTCGGCGTGCGCGGGCAGGGCTGGGACGAGCGGAGCACCTCCCTCACCCTGCCCTCCGCGACCGCACTCGCCGCGACCTGGGACGACGACCTCGTGGAGCTGCTGGGCGGGCTGCTCGCCGCCGAGGCGCGGCGCAAGGGCGTGGACGTCCTGCTCGCCCCGACACTCAACCTGCACCGCTCGCCGCTCGGCGGGCGCCACTTCGAGTGCTACTCCGAGGACCCCCTCCTGACCGGCAGGATCGGCGCCGCCTGCGTCCGCGGAATCCAGGCGGGCGGGGTGGCGGCCACCGCCAAGCACTACGTCGCCAACGACTCCGAGACCGAGCGGCTCACCCTCGACGCCCGCGTCGACGAGCGGACCCTGCGCGAGCTGTACATGGCGCCGTTCGAGGCCGTGGTCGAGGCGGGCGTCTGGGTCGTCATGTCCGCCTACAACGGGGTGAACGGGACCACGATGTCGGAGAGCCCTCTCCTGGCCGACCCGCTCAAGGAGGCGTGGGGGTTCGACGGGGTGGTCGTGTCCGACTGGGGAGGCGTCCGCTCCACCGCTCCCGCCGCCCGCGCCGCGCAGGACCTCGCGATGCCGGGGCCGAACGACGCCTGGGGAGAGGCGCTGGTCGCCGCGGTACGCGCGGGCGAGGTGCCGGAGTCGGCGATCGACGACAAGGTCCGGCGCCTGCTCCGGCTGGCCTCCCGGGTCGGCGCGCTGGACCTCCCCGCCGACCCCACCGACGCCGTTCCCGCCGTCCCTGACCTCCCCGTTTCCGCCGGGCAGGATCTCCCCGCCTCCGCCGTACGGGACCTCCCGGGCCTTTCCGCCTCCGCCGAGCGGGACCTCCCCGGCTCCGCCGAGCGGGAGGACGGCGGGCAGGGAGAGTACGAGGCCGCCCGCGCGCTGTTGCGCCGGGCCGTCGCCGCGAGCACCGTACTCCTGCGCAACGAGGACTCGCTGCTGCCCCTCGACCCCTCGCGCCTGCGCAGGGTCGCCGTGCTCGGCCCGAACGCCGCCGCCCCCCGGATCCAGGGAGGCGGCAGCGCGGGCGTGTACCCCATGTCCGTCGTGTCGCCCCTCGACGGCATCCACGAGGCACTGTCCGGTACGGCGGAGGTGTTCCACGGCCCAGGCCCGCACCTCGACGACCGGCCGACCCCGCTGGGCACGGACAACGCCCGCAACCCCCTGACCGGCGAACCCGGGGTCCTGGTCCGGCTGCTGGACGGCACCGGAGCGGAGATCCACGCCGAGCACCGGCTGACCGGCCGCATCCTGGAACCCGCCCGGATCGACGCCGCCGCCACCGTCGAGATCCGCGCCCTGCTGAGCCCGGAGGTGGACGGCCTCTGGGAGCTGGCCGTCGCCGGATGGGGGCACGTCCTCCTGGAGGCCGACGGCCGCGTCCTCGTCGACGAGGAGGTGGAGCGTGACACCGACGACCCCGCCACCGTGCACCTGTCGCCGCCGTACCGGCGCGCCCGCCTCTCCGTGACGGCGGGCCGGGACGTGGAGCTCGTCTCCCGGCGGCGGCTCGACCCCGGCAGCGGGATCGCCTCGGTCCTGGCCGCGGACCCGCCCCGGCGTGCCGACGAGGTGGAGCTGGCCGCCGCGGTCGAGCTCGCCCGTACCTGCGACGCCGTCGTCGTCGTGGTCGGCTCCACGGAGGAGATCGAGAACGAGGGCGCCGACCGTACGCACCTGGACCTGCCCGGACGTCAGGACGAGCTGGTCCGCGCGGTGGCCGCGGCCAACCCGGCGACCGTCGTGGTCGTCAACTCCGGGGGGCCCATGGTCCTGCCGTGGCGCGAGGAGGTGGCGGCCGTACTCCTGAGCTGGTTCCCCGGGCAGGAGGCGGGGCACGGGCTCGCCGACGTCCTGTTCGGCCGGGCCGAGCCCGGTGGCCGGTTGCCCACGACCTGGGCGGACGGGGCGCTCGTCTCCACCGTCCCCGAGGACGGCACGCTCACCTACGCCGAGGGCCTCGACATCGGGTACCGCGCCTGGCTGCGGCGGCCCGCGCCGCCCGCGTACTGGTTCGGGCACGGGCTCGGATACACCTCCTGGTCCTACGAGGACGTCTCGGTGCCCTGGGACGTTTCAAGCGATGACCCGCTGCCCGTCCGGGTACGGCTGCGCAACACCGGCGAGCGCGCCGGGCGCGAGGTCGTCCAGGTCTACCTGGCCCGGCCGGAGACGGGCGTGACCCGTCCCGCGAGCTGGCTGGCCGGTTACGCCCTCGCCGACGCGGGGCCCGGCGAGGTCGTCGAGGTCACGGTGGAGGTCCCGGCACGGGCCTTCCGGCACTGGTCGGCCGAGCAGCACGCCTGGCGGGCCGAGGAGGGGGCCTTCACGGTGCTCGCCGGACGCTCGGCCGCCGACCTGCCGCTGAGCGCCGAGGTGGTCCTCGGCACGGAGCCGCCGACCCCGCGGGAGCCCTCGGGAGAGCGCTCTCTCGCTGTGCTATAAAAGCCCTATGAGCGAAGGCCTACCGCGAGTGTCGGCACCCCCCACCTTGGAGGATGTGGCGCGGGCGGCGGGAGTCTCCCGTGCCACGGTCTCGCGTGTGATCAACGGGATCCGCAATGTCGATCTCGCGATCCAGGAGAAGGTCAAGCAGGCGATCGCTCTCACCGGCTACGTTCCCAACCAGGCCGCGCGCTCACTGGTCACCCGGCGTACGGGGACGATCGCACTGATCGTCTCCGGGGCGGGCAGCAGTGAGGAGAGCCCGTTTCCCGGCCACGTCTTCGCCGATCCGTTCTTCGGGCGCGTGGCCGGGGGCGTCGTGGGTTTCCTGCGCCCGCTGGGCATCTACCCGATCCTGATGTTCGCCGACACCCCGGAGACCCGCGACCAGGTCATCACCTACCTGCGCCGGGGCAACGTCGACGGGGCCATCCTGGTCTCCATCAGCACCGAGGACACGCTGCCCAAGCTGCTCGCCGACGCCTCGCTGCCCGCCGTGCTCTTCGCCAGACCGGCCAGGCCGATCCCGATCAGTTACGTCGACGTCGGGCACCGGGCCGGGGGCAAGCTGGCCGCCGACCATCTCGTCGCCCGGGGCTGCCGCAAACTGGCGACCATCTCAGGACCGCTCGACGTCCCGGCCAGCCAGGACCGCCTGGCGGGCTTCCAGGAGGCGATGGCCGTCCACGGCCACCCCTACATCCCCTGCGCCGAGGGCAACTTCACCCTGCCCAGCGGCGAGGCCGCGATGGAGCGGCTGCTCGCCGAGCACCCCGACATCGACGGCGTCTTCGCGGCGAACGACCTGATGGCCCAGGGCGCCCTGCTGGTGCTGCGCCAGCACGGGCGCGACGTGCCCGGGGACGTGGCCATGGTGGGCTTCGACGACAGCAGCGCGGCGCTGGCCTGCCGCCCGCCGCTCACCACCGTCCGCCACCCCGTCGAGGACATGGCCGCGGAGATGGGACGGCTGCTGCTGACCCACATCGAGCGGCCGGACCATCCGGTGACCTCGCGGATCTTCGAACCGACCCTGGTGATCAGGGAGTCGGCCTGACCCGGGCGGATCGGCCGGGAACCGCGGACGAGGGCCGGGATCTACCGGTCGGCGAGGGGGGAGGTCGCCTGGACGGGTGAGGCGGCCTCGGTGCGGCCCGGCGGAGGGCCCATCGCCCCCGAGCGGGAGATCACGGTGAAGGACGCGTCGAGGTTGGTGAGCTTCAGAAGCTTGAGAACCACGGGCGGGGCTCCGGCGAGGAGCAGAGGCGTGCCTCGTTCGCGCGCGTGCCGTTTGACGGCGATCAGCGCGCTCAGGCCGCAGGCGTCGATGAAGGTGACACCGGCGAGGTCGATGACGACCGTGCCGGGGCGGGCGTCGATGACGCCCTGGGTGAAGGCCGACAGGTCCGGCCTGGTAGCGAGGTCGAGCTCACCGGCCACCGTGATGACCACGAAGCCGTTCGCGTGCTCGCTCGTGAGTTGAAGTGCGTTCATCGCCCACTTCCCTGCAGGCTCACGTGAATGTACGTATCCGGCCAGGGGGTGTCGCTCGGACGCCTGGCCTCAGCTCGTCGCCTCCCTGGTCGCGCCGTACGGGCGCGGAGGGGGTGGACGACCTGAAGCCACGATACTCCCTAACGGTGCGAATCATCGCTTTCCGTGATCGTATAGCTTCGAAGCGAAGTGTAGATGCCAACTTGGATATGTGCCAGCTATTCCAGGAAACAGCTTTGTAGCCATGTCCGCCAAGGCCCGGAAGAGCGTGGTGAGGGCGGTTCCCGAGCGACGGGAGAGGGCTCTGAGCCGGGTGGGAAAGCGGGTCTGAGCTGGGCGGGATCAGCCCGGGGAGTGACTCGGGGCCATGGCGTCGAGCGCCTCGCGCAGGTTGTCCCGCGTCTCGAAGTGCCGGTCGAGATTCGTGATCGTCAGCAGGTGAGTGATCATGCCGGGGCTCACCACCAGCATGAGGCGGCCGTGGGCCTCCTTGAGCCGGGTGAGCGTGCCCACGAGGACTCCCAATCCCACCGAGTCGCAGAACGGCACGCCCGTCACGTCCATCACCAGGTTCGGATGTGCGGCGGCGTCCAGGGCGTGGTCGATTTCCGCGCGCAACCGGGGAGCCACGGCCATGTCGAGTTCGCCCGTCGCCTGTACGACCACACAGGTGCCGCTGCGCCATGTCTGAACATCGAATGTTGAGATCACGATCATCACCTCCGTGCCTTTTTAGTTGCCCTGACGGAAGGTTGTTATGCACGTAGCTCACTTTTTGCAGATATTGTCCGTTGCTGTTCTTGCTGTCGGGGTTGCGGTGGGGGTAGCGGCCGGGGTAGGCGATGCGGCCACCTCCTTCACGGTGACCTTCTTCGCCGGCGCGTGCTTCCGGCCGACGACCACCTCGATCTTGTCGCCGAGGCTCTCCAGCGGGCGCAGGTCCGCCCCGGGCAGCGCGGCGGCGACGGTGCGCGCCGAGTCCTCGCGGCCGGGGCCGTACCGGATGACGGTCTTGTCGAAGTCCTTCTGCGGGGTGTTGCCGGCGACCTCGGGCACCAGGAAGCCGACCCTCTGCAGTTCCGCCCTGGTCTGCGCGCCCAGGCCGGTGATCGTGGTGCCGTTGAGCACCGTGAGGGCGATCCGCGAGGGCGCGACGGTCAGCGCGGGGGCCGAGGGGGAGGCCGCCGGGGTGGGCGTGGCCCCGGGGGACTTGGCGGGCTTGGAGGGTTTGGCGGGCTTGACGAGCGTCTCGTCGGCGGCGATCCGACGGAACAGCTCCTTGGCCGCCTCCTTGTCCCAGAGCACCGCGGACTCGCCGGTCGGCGTCTTGTAGTCGACGTCCGCGAGCGGGACCGTGGCGAAGGCCACGTCGTCGGTGGAGACGTCCTTGAGCTGGTCGGCCAGGCCGAGCAGGTCCCCGCGGAGCGCGTCGTCCACCCGGATCGTGTCGAGGGCCGTGTCGACGAACGAGGCGAGCCTGACCGGGTTGGTCAGCGTCTCGCCGCTGAGCGCCTGGTTCAGCAGCGCGGAGATCACCTGCTGCTGGCGGTCGATGCGGTCGAGGTCGGAGCGGGCGGTGGCGCGGGTGCGGGCGTAGGCGAGTGCCTTGACGCCGTCGAAGGAGTACGTGCCCGGCTGAAGGTTGAGCGCGGTCTTCGGGTCGTTGATCGGGACCGGGGTGCACACCGAGATGCCGCCGAGGGCGTCGACCACCTGGATGAACCCCAGCACGTTGACCTCGACGTAGTGGTGGAGGGTGAGGCCCGTGGCGGTCTGCACCGTGCGCGTCGCGAGCTTCGGGCCGCCGAGCTGGTAGGCGGCGTTGATCTTGTGCAGGCCCTTGCCGGGGATCGTCGTCCAGGTGTCGCGGGGGAGGCTGACCACGGTGACCGCGCGGTGGTCCTCCGACACGTGGATCACCATCATGGTGTCGGTGCGCTCGCCGGTCTCGCGGCCCAGCTTGAGCTGGTTCTGCTGCTTGCGGGTGAGGTCGTCGCGCTTGTCGACGCCGACCACCAGGATGTTCATCGCGCCGGTGCTCGACCGCGACCCCGGGACCCCGGCGTCGACCGCCTCGATCTTCGTCGTGGCGTAGTTGGTCAGCGCCCACGTCACCCCGGAACTGCCCAGGACCAGGCAGGAGAGCGCGCCGGCGATCACGAGGCCGCGCCGCCTGGTGCGGGCGCCCCTCGCCGACCTGCGATCACGCCTCGGGTTCACCCGGACGCTTCCGTAGGCGTCGCCGCCTACGTGCACACCCGAATCCTCCTCCGGGTCGCGCATGCATGGCCCCCTAGGCTCCAGCTGGGTCGATGAGGTACCCGTTCGTACAGTAGCGTGAGCGACGCCATGAAGCAGTTCCCCGACTCGCCCGCGCCGGCGTCGTCTTCCGAGACACGTGTCTGGCCCCCCATCTCCATCGTCATCCCGGTGCTGAACGAGGAGCGCCATCTGCGGGAGGCGGTGCGTCAGGTGCTGTCGCAGCGGTACGCGGGACCCATCGAGGTCGTGCTCGCGATCGGCCCCTCCCGCGACCGTACGCAAGAGGTCGCCGACGAGATCGCCGCCGACGACCCCCGGGTGGTCGTCGTCCCCAACCCGACCGGCCGCACTCCCAACGCGCTCAACGCGGCCATCGCCGCGTCCGGCAACGCGATCATCGCCAGGGTGGACGGTCACGCGATGCTCCCCGACGACTACCTCCAGGTCGCGGTGGAGACCCTTGAGGAGACCGGCGCCGACAACGTGGGCGGCGTCATGGCGGCCGAGGGCGTCACGCCGTTCGAGCAGGCGGTGGCCCGCGCGATGACGTCCAAGATCGGCGTCGGCGGCGCCAGGTTCCACACCGGCGGCACCGCGGGCCCGGCCGACACGGTCTACCTCGGCGTGTTCCGCCGCGCCGCGCTGGAGCGGGTCGGCGGCTACGACGAGCACTTCCAGCGGGCCCAGGACTGGGAGATGAACCACCGCATCCGCGAGACGGGCGGCCTGGTCTGGTTCCAGCCCCGGATGCGCGTCTCCTACCGGCCGAGGCCCGACCTCGGGGCCCTCGCCAAGCAGTACTTCCACTACGGCCGCTGGCGCAGGGTGGTCGCCCGCACCCACGAGGGCACGATCAACCTGCGTTACCTGGCGCCTCCCATGGCCGTGCTCGCCATCCTGGCGGGCCTGCTGGTCTCCCCGTTCCTCTGGCCGGGGCTGCTGATCCCCGGCTGCTACCTGGCGGCGATCCTGGCCGGTTCCGCGGTCACCGGCAGCGGCCTGCCCACCCCGGCGCTCGTCCGGCTGCCGCTGGTCTACGTCACCATGCACATGTCGTGGGGCTGGGGCTTCCTGACCAGCCCGAGAAAGCTCGGCAAGCCCGGCAGGGCGGGCGGCTGACCCTCCCCGCCGGGGCGCGCGCCCTCAGGGGCGGGAGTCGACCACCTGGCCGGTGACGCCGGAGGCGAGCACGTCCAGCGAGGTGCGGGCGACGGCGTACGGGGAGGAGTGGCCCGGCGTCGCGGCTCCGGCCCGCCCGGGGTCCACGCAGTTGACCCGCACCCCGTACTCCGCCCACTCCTTCGCGAGGGCCCGGGTCAGACCGGCCACGGCGGCTCCCGCGAAGGAGCGCAGGCCGTCGCCCGCTCCGTCCCCGGCGGGCGGGGGAGAGTGGAACAGCAGCTGCCCCCGCGTCTCGCGGAGATGGGGGAGGGCCGCCCTGGCGACGGTGACGGGCCCCAGGTGGTCCGCGTTCACGGTCTCGGCGATCGCGGTGTCGTCCGCCGCGTCGAGCCTGCCCGGTGGCGTGCCCGCCGCGCCGACCACGTAGTCGATCCCGCCCGTCTCCTTGACGACCCCGGCGAGCGCGTCGGCCACCGCCCGGGGATCGTCGACACGCACGCCGTCCGGCACGCGGGAGAGGCCGGACGTCTCCGGGATGTCCGGCGTTCCCGAGGGGCCCGGTGTCTCCGAGACGCCCGGTGTCCCGTACGGGTTCGCCGTCCCCGGGACGCCCGGTGATCCGGGGAAGGGGAACACGCGGGCGCCGTGGTCCGAGGCGAGCCGGGCCACCTCCGCGCCCGCGTCGTCGTCCGCGCGGAAGACCACCACGGTCCTGCCCTCCAGCGCCTCGCGCAGGGCGGTGCCGGAACGGGCGGGGACGTCGCTCGCGGCGAGCCTGAGGAGCCTGTCGGCGACGAGGAGGTCCACCGGGTGCGTGACCTTCATGTTCCGCTCGCTGCCCGGCACCACGTGGATCGGCACGTCGGGCAGGTAGCGCAGCACCACGCCGCAGTCGTCGGTGGGCGGCCGGTCGCCGAAGCCGGGATCGGCGAAGGCGCGCTCGTACGCCTCGCGGATCACCGAGAGCCGGAAGCACTGCGGGGTCTGGACGCGGCGCAGGCCCGCGCGGTCGGGGACGTCGCTGACGACCTCCCCGTGCGGCCCCTGCGAGGTCACCACGATCGTGTCGGAGCTGGGGATCGCCACCTCGACCGCGGAGAAGGTCCGCAACGCCTCGACGCAGTCGGTGATGATCCTGGGCTCCGCCAGCGGCCGTACGGCGTCGTGCAGCAGCACGTGGCACTCCCGCGTGCCCAGGGCCCGCAGCGCCCGCCAGGTGGTCTCCGGGCGGCTCGCGCCGCCCTCCAGGATCCGGCCCACCTTCGTGAAGCCGTTACGCTCGACCATCCGCTCCACCTCCCCGGTGAAGCCGGGCGCCATCAGGACCATGATCTCGTCGATCTCCGGCGCCCCCTGGAACAGGGCGAGGGTGTGTTCGAGAATTGTCCTGCCCGCTATCTCCAGCAGCTGTTTGGGGGTGTCGTGACCGAGGCGCCGGCCGACGCCGCCTGCCAGGACCACACCGACGGTTCGGGGACGCGGTTCGCGTTCGGCCACGATCAGATTCCTTTAACAGTTCGGATATGGCGAGCGTAATGGGTGCGTACCTGATCGTCCGGCGTGCTCCCGTGCTATCCCGTCAAGATCTAGCTACGCTGAGTGCGCACTCCCCGATTCGTACGGTTATCCCGTCGGATACGAAGGAGCCCGGATTGCCTGACTCTCACGCCATCGCCCCCTCCGGCGCCTCACAGGCGGTCGCGATCGTGCTCGCCACCACCGAGGCGTCCGGCCTCCGGTGTTCCGGCGGGACCCTCCTCGACAGGCTGACCGGCCAGCTCGCCACGCTTCCCGTACGGGACGTGCACGTGGTGGCCCGTTCCAGCGACATCATCCACGTGCCCGGCGGCACCCACATGATCGGGACCGAGGGGTCGAGAGGGCTCGCCGACGACCTGCGCAGGATCGCGAAGGTGGCCCGCTCGGCCGTCGGCCCGGTGCTGGTGGTCGCCGGTGACCTGGTCGCGCACACCGAGGCGCTGGCCATGCTCGTGGAGCACCCGGCCCGCGACACCGGCGCGCTGGTGAGCGAGGAGGGCGAGCCGGGACCGGCCCGCCCGCCGGTCAGGACCGACAACAGGTACGTGGTGGCCGCGGGCACCTCCTTCCACGAGGCAGGCGAGACCAACGGCACCTTCAGGGGCGCGCTCCAGGTCGGCGTGCCCGACCTCGCGCGCTTCGCCGAGACCGCCGAGACGCTCGCCGAGCTCGCCGAGGCGGGCGGCTTCGGCCCGATGGACGGCGCGGAGGCCCCCGGCCTGCTCCTGGTCGGCCTGGTCCGCTCCGGCGTCCAGGTACGCGCGGCCAGGCTCGGCCGCCTGCACGCCGACCGGATGGCCGGGCAGGCGGACGCCGACGTGGCCGTGCCCCGGCTGGCCGAGGTCGACGAGAACGAGGCCCGGCTGGACGCCGCGGTCAAGGGCAACGACGGCTTCTTCGCCACGTACGCGGTGAGCTCCTGGTCCAGGCACCTCGTGAAGCCGGTCGCCAGGCTCGGCCTGACGCCGAACGCGGTCACCGGCATCTCCGTCGGCCTCGCCGCGCTCGCCGCGGTCTGGTTCTCCGTGGGCACCAGGTCCGGCCTGGTCGCCGGGGCGGTCCTGCTCTACCTGTCGTTCGTGCTCGACTGCGTCGACGGCCAGCTCGCCCGCTACACCCGCGCCTTCTCGCCGCTCGGCGCGTGGCTGGACGCCACCTTCGACCGCGTCAAGGAGTACGCCGTCTACCTGGGCCTCGCCATCGGGTACGCGGCCGGGCTGGACGTCGCGGGCGGCGGCCCGGACGGCATCTGGGCGCTGGCGGTGGCCGCGATGATCCTGCAGATGCTCCGCCACATGATCGACTTCTCGTACGCGGGGGCGCGGACCGACGCGAGCCGGGTGGGCGCGGCCTGGGCCAGGGCGGCGGGTTCGCTGACCGACCCGGCCGGTGCGGCGAGACGCCCGGCGCGGCGGGCCGCCTTCGCGGGGGCCGACACGGGACGGGCACCGGCCGCGGGCGAGGGCGGAGTCGGTGCCGGGGAGGGCGGTGCCGACGACCGGGCCGCCGTACCGGTCACCGGCGCGGAAGGCGAGTGGGCCGGTGCCGGTGCCGTCGCCGATGCCGGTGTCGTCGCTGGTGCTGGTGCCGGAGATGGGGGCGCAGGGAGCGGGCGGGCCGACTCCCTGGGGAGGGCGGCCGTCGCCGCGGACGGCGCCGGGCCCGGGGCGGGCAACCCGATCCTGCGGCTCTCGCGGGCCATGGAGAAGGCGTCGCCCACCCGCTGGTTCAAGAAGATCATCGTGTTGCCCATCGGGGAGCGGATGGCCCTGATCGCGGTGACCGCCGCCTTCTTCAACGCCTGGGTGACCTTCGTCGCGCTGCTGGTCTGGGGCGGGATCGCCGCCCTCTACATCCTCTCGGGCCGTACGGGCAGGTCGCTCAGCCGATGACCGTGACCGGCGGGACGGATCCCCGCCGGGCGAGTGGAAGAAGTGGAAGAAACAGGTGCGATCATGATTTCTGTGCACATGGCGCCGGTGCCGCGGAGCGCCGTGGTCGCCTACCGGGACGACGGGGTGCTGTCGAGGGGCATGGGCGCCATGGTGGCCGGGCAGCTCCCGCCGCTGCCGCCCGCGATCGTCGGGATGTTCGTGACCGGGGTGCTGCTGCTGGTCGGCGTGGCCGGCAGCGACGGGCTGGCGGTGTTCGCCCCCGCGGTGGCGCTGCTGCTGGCCGGTCCCGGCAGCTCCCACCCGCACGACGGCCGTCTCGACTGGATGGTGCCGCCGATCCTGCGCCTCACCGAGTACGGCTTCGTGGCCTCGGTGGGCTTCGCGCACGACGTGCCGCCATGGCTGATCTTCATGTTGCTCGGCGCGATGGCCTTCCACCACTACGACGTCGTCTACCGGCTGAGACAGCGGGTCTACCCGCCGTCCTGGCTGGCCACGGCCGGTCTCGGCTGGGACGGCCGGATGCTGCTGATCGCCCTCGGCGGGCTCGCCGGGCAGGTCACGCTGGTGTTCGTCCTGCTCGCGCTCTACCTGTGGTGCCTTTTCTCCTGGGAGAGCGTCACCTGCTGGCTGGCCGCCCCGAGGATCGGGGTGGACGCGGCCGACCTCGGCGCACACGATTGAGAACACCCGGCAAACCCTCGATTACACGATCAGGGCCTGAAGGCAACTAATCTTTGGGGCCTAGGAGTGCCCGCCGGAGGCTCTCACCCCTAATGAGGAGTGCACGTTGCTGGGAATGGTGCTGGCCGCCGGGGCCGGACGACGCCTGCGGCCGTACACGGACACGCTGCCCAAGGCGCTCGTGCCGGTCGACGGCGACACCACGATCATGGACATCTCGCTGCGCAACCTCGCGGCGGCCGATCTCCGTGACGTCGTGGTCATCGTCGGCTACCAGGCGGGGGCGGTGCACGAGCGCAAGGCCGAGCTGGAGCGGCGGCACGGCGTGAAGCTCACCCTCGTGCACAACGACAAGGCCGAGGAGTGGAACAACGCCTACTCCCTGTGGTGCGCGCGCGACTACTTCGACCAGGGCGTGCTCCTGGTCAACGGCGACACGGTGCACCCCGTCTCGGTGGAGGAGACGCTGCTCTCCGCACCGGCGACCACGGACATCCTGCTCGCGGTCGACGACGTCAAGAAGCTCGCCGACGAGGAGATGAAGGTCACCCTCGACGACGACCGCCACCTGCGGCTGATCACCAAGCTGATGGACCCGGCCGCCGCCGCCGGTGAGTACATCGGCGCCACGCTCATCCGTCCCGGCATCGGCGACCGCCTCGCCGACGCCCTCCAGGCCACCTTCGAGCGCGACCCGCAGCTCTACTACGAGGACGGCTACCAGGAGCTCGTCGCCCGTGGCGAGAAGATCGCCGTCGCCCCGATCGGCGACGTCCCGTGGGTCGAGGTAGACAACCACGACGACCTCGCCAAGGCGCGGGAGATCGCGTGCCGATACTAGCCAGAATGCTCCCGGCCCCCCTGTCCATGGAGGTGCGCCGGGGCGCCGTCGCCCAGCTGGGCTCGCTGCTGGCCGATAGCAGGGTGGCGACCTCCGGGCGGGTGGCGGTGGCCGTGGGCGCGGGCCAGGGAGACAGGATCGCCTCGGTGATCACCTCCTCGCTCGGCGAGGCCCAGGTCTTCCGGGTGCCCGACGGCTCGGTCGACGCGGCGATCTCGCTCGGCGCCGACCTGCGCAAGGGGGCGTACGAGGCGGTCGTGGGCATCGGCGGCGGCAAGACCATCGACGTGACCAAGTACGCCGCGTCGCTGGCCGGGATCCCGATGGTGGCGGTGGCCACCAACCTGTCGCACGACGGGATCTGCTCGCCGGTGGCCTCGCTGTCGCACGACGGCGGCAAGGGCTCCTTCGGCGTGCCCATGCCGCTGGCCATCATGGTCGATCTCGATTTCGTGCACGACGCGCCCGCCTCGCTGGTCCGGTCCGGGGTCGGCGACGTGGTCAGCAACCTCT
Organism: Streptosporangium sp. H13245; assembly: GCF_055690525.1. Taxonomy (NCBI): domain Bacteria; kingdom Bacillati; phylum Actinomycetota; class Actinomycetes; order Streptosporangiales; family Streptosporangiaceae; genus Streptosporangium; species Streptosporangium sp. H13245. The sequence continues at coordinate 18,178 of NZ_JBSZKT010000010.1, forward strand.
CCGCGATCGAGGACTGGCAGCTCGGCGCGAGCGAGCGCGGGGAGCCGATCGACGGCCTGGCCTGCGCGATGGCCCGCACCGCGGCGGAGGCGGTGATCGGCAGATCCGACTCGATCGAGTCCGACGCGTTCCTGACCGTGCTGGCCGAGGCGCTCATCCTGTCGGGCATGTCGATGGTGGTCGCCGGTTCCTCCCGTCCTTCGAGTGGCGGAGACCATGAGATCCTGCATGCCGTGGATCAGCTCTTTCCCGGCACCTCCAACCACGGCGAACTCGCCGGGATAGGTGCCGCATTCTGTTTCTTCCTCCGCGAGGACTCGCGGAGGCTCAACCAGGTCGTCGACTGCCTGCGCGGGCACGAGCTGCCGGTCACCCCCGCCGACGTGGGGCTGTCACCGGAGCGGTTCACCGACGCGGTCATGCTGGCCCCGGCCACGCGCCCCGGCCGCTACACGATCCTTGAGCACCTGCGCCTGTCAGAGCCGGAGATTCGCGATCGGGTGGAGGATTATGTCCGGGCCGTCGGTCGCTGAGCTTCGTGCGGTGGCCCAGCCGCACACGACCATGGAGCGCAACAGCGGAGAGCACTGGGCCGGTGCTCTCTACATGCGCAAACTGTCGATCTACGTCACCTGGTTCCTCGCCAAGACGCCGATCACCCCCAACCAGACCACCTGGCTGATGATCCTCACCGGCCTGCTGGCCGGAGCGGTGCTCGCGCTGCCCGGGCTCTGGGCGGCCGTCCTCGCGGCCCTGCTGGTCCAGCTCTACCTGCTGCTCGACTGCTCCGACGGCGAGCTGGCCCGCTGGACCGGCCGCACCTCCATCACCGGTGTGTACCTCGACCGGGTCGGCCACTACTTCGCCGAGGCGGCCATCCTCATCGGGCTGGGCTTCCGGGCGTCGGAGATCCTGCCCGACTGGTACACCGTGATCGGGTTCGCCGCCGCGCTCGGCGCCATCCTGATCAAGGCGGAGACCGACCTGGTCGACGTGGCCCGCGCCCGCTCCGGGCTGGTCGCGGCGAGCGAGGCCTCGGCCGAGCACTTCCGGTCGCGCGGGCTGGGCCTGGCGCGCAGGGCGGCCGCGGCGCTGAAGTTCCACCGGATCGTGCAGGCGGTCGAGCTGTCCCTTCTCATCGTGGTCGCCGCGATCTGGGACGCGATCAACGGGGGGCTGGCGGCGACGAGGATCCTCGTGGTGGCCTGCGTGATCGTCGCCGTGCTGCAGATGGTCCTGCACCTGATCAGCATTCTGGCGTCCAGGCGGCTTTCATGAGGAACCGGATGGCGTCCGGGCGCGTCGTAGGTGCGAACACCCTGATGTTTGGTGGGTGTTCGCCAACGGTTCCGATACGCTTGTTCCCCGGTATACCAGGAAACCCCAGCCGTGCCAGAATTCCCGACCCAGCAGACTCGGTGATCATGAAAGTATGCTCCGTACGTGCTCTCGACGCGTCAGGACGATGACCCGTTGAAGATCTCGTGCGTCATCCTCACCATGGGTAACCGCGTCCCCGAGCTGGACCGGGCGGTCGAGTCCGCGCTGAACCAGGTCGACGGTGACGTCGAGGTGGTCATCGTCGGCAACGGCGCGGACGTCCCCGAGCTGTCGGCCACCGTGCCCCCGGGGTCCTCGGCCTCGATCAGGAGTGTGCGGCTGAACCACAACGCGGGCATTCCCGCGGGCCGCAACCGCGGCGTCGAGGAGTGCTCGGGCGACGTCGTCCTCTTCCTCGATGACGACGGCTGGTACGCCGACACCGAGCTCGTCTCCCACCTGCGGGAGCGCTTCTCCACCGAGCACGACCTCGCGGTCGTCTCCTTCCGGGTGAAGGACCCCGAGGGCGGCATCGGCCAGCGCCGCCACGTCCCCCGCCTGCGCGCGGGCGACCCCGAGCGGTCCTCCCCGGTCACCACCTTCCTGGGTGGCGCGTGCGCCATCCGCCGTTCGGCCTTCCTCCAGGTCGGCGGCCTCCCCGAGCGTTTCTTCTACGCCCACGAGGAGACCGACCTGGCCTGGAGGCTCCTGGGCGAGGGCTACCGCATCGAGTACGACGCCCAGACGGTCATGTACCACCCGCAGGTCCCCCCGACCCGGCACACCGACTTCTACCGCCTCAACGCCCGCAACCGGGTCTGGCTGGCCCGCCGCAACCTTCCCTGGGCGCTGGCCGTGCTCTACCTCCTCAACTGGATGGTGCTGACCCTGGCCCGCGAGCGCTCCAGGCCGGCCCTGCGCGCCTGGTTCAAGGGCTTCACCGAGGGGCTCCGCGAGCCCGCGGGCGAGCGCCGTCCCATGGGATGGAACACCGCCTGGCGGATGCTCCGCCTCGGCCGCCCGCCGATCGTCTGACCCCCGACCGGCGATGGACGTTTACACCCTCGGCGAGGCGTTCGGCGTCGTCACCAGCGGCCGGATCCGCCACGAGCACGAGGCCAGGCTGGACGTCGCCGGGGCCGAGTTCACCGTCGCGGTCGGGCTGTCCCGGCTCGGCCACCGGGTGGGCTGGCTGGGCAAGGTCGGCGGCGACGAGCTGGGGGCCAGGATCCTCACCGCGCTGCGCGGCGAGGGCGTGGACGTCTCCGACGCCCGGGTGGACGAGGGGTCCCCGACCGGGATCCTGCTGAAGGAGTCGAGGCTCGGCCAGGCGGCCAGGATCACGTACTACCGCACCGGCGTCAGGCTCGCCCAGGGGAACGTCCCCGTGGACCGGATCGCGACCTCCCGCATTCTGCACGTCAGCGGGATCACCGCCGCGCTGAGCGCGCGCGACGCCATGCACGCCGCCGTACGCGCCGCGCGGACCGCCGGGGTCGCGGTCTCGGTGGCGATCGACTACCACGACCAGCTCTGGCCCGACCTGCGCGAGGCCGAGGAGATCCTCAGCGTGCTGGCCTGCTCGGCCGACGTGCTGTTCGTCCGGCAGACCGAGCTCGACCTGGTCAAGCCCGCGCTCACCGGGGACCGCGAGGTCATCGTGACGCGCGGTGCCCGGGGGGCGAGCGTGCGGGTCGACGGGGTCCGCCACGACGCCGCCAGCTTCTCCGCGCCCGTGGTCGACCCCAACGGCGCCGGGGACGCCTTCGTCGCGGGCTATCTCAGCGCGCTGCTGGAAGGTCTCCACCCGGCCGACCGGCTACGCAGGGGCGCCCTGCTCGCCGCCTTCGCCTCGTCGGGACCCAGCGACTGGCAGGGACTGCCGACGAGGGCCGAGCTGCCCCTCCTGGAGCTCGACAACTGACCGGATGAGGCTCCGCCGGGGCCCTCAGGGCTCCTTGGCCTCGCCGAGGGTCATGGCCAGGTGGGAGATCGTGCTCGTCACCAGGGCCCGCTTGGGCAGGCCGAGCTCGCTCAGCTCCTTGGCGATCGGGTGGTTGCCCAGGCGGATGAGAGCGCCCCCGGGACGGGTGCGGATCCCCCGGGGGGACAGCGACCACGGGATACGGCGGGTGACGCCGTCCAGGTGGCTGTAGGCGTCGAGGGCGGTCATCATGCCGGTGCCCGGCACCGGGACGCCGGGTTTGATCAGCAGGTCCAGCACCAGGCGGCCGTCCTTGCGCAGGATGCACCGCTTGTAGGGGGAGGACGTCCGCAGGTCGATGTCGGCCAGCTCCTTGGGGAAGCCCCAGATGGCGCGGCCCGCCTCCATGGTGAAACCCTGGTCGACCGGGAGCCAGTGGACGAAGGCCCCCGCGCCGGTGCGGTGCAGCTCGGACAGGTTCGCGCGCAGCCCCCCGCCGGGGACGTGGCCCGCGCCGGGCGGCCTGGCCAGGAAGGCGACCCCGAACTCGTGGTAGCGGTCCAGGTCGCTGTCGCGGTAGTCGGCGAACACCAGCGTGCACAGGGCCTTACGGGGCAGCACCTCGGCGACGTCCAGGTGCGAGTAGGCGATCACGGCCCGCGCGGCGTCCGCCCGGACCAGGTAGGACGCGCTGCAGACCATGACGTCGCGGACGCGGACCGGCATGGCGACCTCGCGCCCCTGGATCAGATGGCGTGCCATGCCTCCAGTACACCAATCTCCCGGCCCGACGTCACTGGTTTGCCCGCCCATTCCTCCAGCCGTTCGACGAACGCGCCCGCGTGGTCCGGCCAGTTGTGGCGGGCCAGGGCCTCGGCGTGGCCGCGTGCCCCCATCTCGGCCGCCCCCTCCGGGTCGTCCCGCAGCGCCAGCACCGCGCGTACCGCCGCCTCGGTGTCCCCGAAGGGGACGACGACGCCGCACCCAGTCCCCTCGACCATGGACGCGGCGGCGGGCAGGGGGGTGGTGACCACGGGGACCCCCCGGGCCATGTAGTCGATGATCTTGGCCGGTACGGGCCGGGGGCCGGGCGCGTCGTGCGGGAGCGACAGACCGGCGATCGCCCCCTCGGCCATCCTCATCGCGTGCCGGTTGGCCACGTAGCCGTACCAGTCGAGCAGGCCCTCCCGCTGCGCGTCCCGCAGCAGCGGCCTGATCCGGACGTCGGCGGAGCCGATCAGGTCGAGCCTGATCCCGTGCGGGAGCAGCAGCCGGGCCGACTCGATCAGCTCGGCCACGCCCCCGGCCTCGGAGAGGTGGCCGACGTGGACCACCCGGTTCCGGCCGGGCGGCGCGGGCGGGCGCGGGGACACGTAGGCGGCGTTGGGCACGACCGGGTGGGGCCCGGAGAAGCGCTCCCGGTAGGACTCCTCGGCCAGGATCAGGTGCAGGCGGTGCTCCGCGCGGGCCTCGATCCGGCGTACCAGCGCGGGCAGGGCGCGGCGCAGGTTGCCGGGGAGGGGGAGACCGGCGCCCAGCGCGGCGGACGTGTCCCCGACGTCCTCACGGACGTCCCAGACGGTGGCGGGACGGCGCCTGGGCAGGCGGAACAGCAGGTCCACGTCGTGCACGACCAGCAGGTCGGCGCCCTCCACCCCGCGCTTGAGAGCCCCTCGCGCGGCCTTCAGGGCGCGTGCGCGACGGCTGGCGGTCGCCCGGGGTACGTCGATCGCGCGGATCCCCGGATCCGGGGTGACGTTGCAGTCGGTGAAGGGGGCGACGTAGGTGATCTCATGCCCGGCGTCGAGAAGCGACCGGATCTGCCGATGCATGATCCGGGTGTCCTCTGGGTGATGAGCGATTGTCGCGACGCATACCCGCATATCCCGATGCTGAGTGTTCGTTCCGTCATCACCGGATGTGTTGCGTTAATTACCGGGTAACTGAGGTTGAACTCTCCCTGGCGACGGGTGCGGTGCCGGTCGGTGCGGTGGTAGCGGCAGTGGTGTCGACGGCGGTGTCGGCGGGAGGGGACGGGCGCCGGTAGAGCCACACCAGGCGGGGTTCGAGCATCCACTTGAAGAGTTTGCGGGTCTCCGGCAGGCACAGCACGATGGCCAGGGCGAGCGAGCTGGACGCGATCGCCGCCACGCCCAGCGGGCCGTACAGCCAGGGGAAGCTCAGCCAGCCCTGGTCCTTGGCGATGACCACCACGACGCCGTGGAGCAGGTAGGCGTACAAAGTGCGGGTGCCGAGGTCGGAGAACCAGGTCTCGCCCCGGGGCACCAGCGCGAGCACCGCGACCGTCATGACCAGCGCCGCGATCAGCACGGCGCCGCGCACGCCGAAGCCCAGCCACCAGGACATGTCCATCGCCTTGAAGCTGTAGCGGAAGTAGATCGGGTCGAGCGGGACGCGGGGCGCGATGACGACCGCCACCACGGCGGCGCCGACGAGGACGACCGCTGAGGTGATCTTGACCCAGAGGGGCTTGAGCAGGTCGAAGTGCTCCGGCTTGAGCAGCAGGCCGAGCACGTAGAACGGCAGCAGGCCGAAGAAGCGGTCGATGCTGAAGTCACCGGAGATCTCCGAGAAGCCCGCGGCCATGTAGATGACCACCGCGACCAGCAGCGGCTGCCGCATCCGCGTCCAGATGGGCGTGGAGATCCGCCAGAGGACCAGGGCCAGCAGGTACCAGTTGAGCCAGGCCGGATCAATTATCGTCAGCGTCCACTTCTGGCCAAGCCCGTAGCGGAGCAGCGCGTAACCGATCTCCACGACCACGTACGGGATCAGCAGGGTGTCGACCAGCTTGTTGATCTTCGCGTTGGAGTTCCAGAAGTTGCGGCCCAGGTAGCCGCTGATCAGCACGAACGCCGGCATGTGGAACATGTAGATGAACAGGTACGCGGACTCCGCCGAGTGCGCCTTCAGGGTGGGGACCAGCGAGTGGCCCGTCACCACCAGGGCGATCAGGACGAACTTCACGTTGTCGAGGTACGGTTCGCGCTTCTTCTTGGCCGGGGCGGCCGGGGTCTCCTCCTCGGCGACCATCTCGCGCTCGCGCTCGGCCCGAAGCTCCTGCTCGGCATGCGGGCCCTGGTTCCAGAACGAGGGCTCGCTCTCCCGGCCGGTGTTGTCCCTCTCCCAGTACGAGAAAGGGCGCGCGGCTGGCTGGGGCTCCTGCCGGGGGCGCGGGGCTCCCGTACTCGGGAACCGCACGGGGGCCTGGGGCTCTCCGGGGAGCCGGGGACGTCCGGGAAGCTCGGGCTCCTCGGGGGGCCGGGGGGGTCCCTGGGCGGGCGCCCGGCCGGGAGCCTGAGGGTACGAGGCCCCTCCTCGCGGGGCCCCTTCCCGTGGGATTCCTCCCCGCGTGGCCCCGCCCTGGGGGGTTTCTCCCTGCGGGGTCTCTCTCCGCGGGGTTTCTCTCCGCGAGGGAACGTGCGGTGGCGTGGGCGGCGGAGCCCAGTCGGGCCGGGGGGACGGCACCTGGGGGGCGCCCTGCGGAGGGGTGGGGCCCTCGTCCGCCCACGACGGCACCCGAGGGGCGGGCTCCTCCCGCGCCCATGACGGCCCCGAGGGGGCGGATCCCTCCGGTGCCCACGACTCCTGCGCCCACGACGGCCCGTCCTGCGCCCAGGCGGGCTCCTCACGGGCCCACGACGGGTCCTGGGGGACCGGCTCGGGCTCCAGGGGCTTGGACAGGTCGAGCGGGTCGTGGGAGCTGTAGGAGCTGTAGGGCCCGCCGGGGTGAGATCCGCTCTGGTGAGGCCCGCTGGAGTGAGGTCCGCTCTGGTGGGGGCCGCTGGAGTGAGGCCCGCTCTGGTGGGGGCCGCCGGAGTGAGACCCGCTGGATTGGGGTCCGCCGGGGTGGGGCTCGCGGTACGCCGGGTAGGCCCCCCACTCGGTGACCTCGCCGGGGCTCTCCTCCCAGCCGTCCCCGGCGTCGCGCCGGGACGTCCTGCCGGAGGTGACCTGACCCGGAGGCTCCGGCCACGAGGGCTGGGATCCTCCGGGCGCCTGCGCGTGGCCGGGCGCGGGCCACGGAGCGGACCTCCGGCCCTGCCCGCCGGTGGACCCACCGGAGCCGGGGTCGGAACCGCCGTCGTCCTGGGGGGCCGGCACCTGGAAGGATCGGATGTCGCTCACGAGGGGGAGGCTCAGCTATCTGTCGGAGACCGGGGAGTAGTCGGGCAGACGTGCGGGGCGCCCGGGGGCGGGCCGGGGACGCGGGCAGGCATTCGCCTCGCCGCCTTGACCAACCCTAAACCGACTGTGAGCCCTCTGTCGCACGCGCGCACTTCGATTCGGGCGGTTCTCGGGTAATCGTGACTGTCCACAACCCGGCGAACGGCCGGTGCCCGCCGTTCTCCCCGGCGACGGCTTCCCGTCACCCGGTCGTGGTGTCCGGTTCACCGGTTTTTCGCTGTCCTGTCCGGGTGGGCGTTCGCTTCGCCCTGTTGTCCGGCTGTGCTCGGGTGCGGCGTCCGGTCCTGTTCGGGTGGGTGTTTCGCTTCGTCCGATTGTTCGGCTGTGTTCGGTCGCGGTGTCCGGTCCCGTTCGGCCCGGCGTTCGTTCTGCCCGGTTGCCTGGCCGTGTTCGGTCGCGGTGTCCGGTTCCGTTCGGCCGGGCGTTCGTTCTGCCCGGTTGTCCGGCTGTGTTCGGGGGCGGCGTCCGGTTCGCCGGGTTTCGCCCGGTCATCGTGGCCGTACCCGGCCACGGTGGCCGACCCGGTCGCCTTATCGGGGCGGCCGGGTCACGGGAGGAGGGGCCTCAGGTGCAGGGGTTGGTCTTGCTGTCGACGACCTTGTCCGTGAGGGCGTCGGGGATCTTCGGGAGGGCGCGGACGCCCGGCCAGTCGGCGCCGATGACCAGCTGGATGACCGGCCCGGTGGGGGCCTTGCCGCCCGGGGTGGGCGGGGGCGCCACGGCCGGGACGTACTTCTCGGTGGTGACCGGCTTGACCTTGCCCTCGACCGGGGCCCGCTTGTCGCCGGAGAGCCTGGCGGCCACCGCGTCGCCGTACGAGACGCCGTCGGCGGCGTCCTTCTTGGCGTAGCGGATCGTGGTGGTGGGCGCGTTGGCGGTCGCCGGGCGGGCGTTGCCGACGTGGGTGACCACGAAGCCCTGGTCGGCGAGTTCGGCGGCGACCTCCCTGGCCCTGTTCGGGGTGTCCGTGCCGTTGAACACCTGGAGCCTGACCTGCTCGCGCTTGACGGCTGGCTTGGCCTTGGGGTCCGGGGGCGGGGTGACCTCGGTGTCGCTCTTGATCGCGGCGAACAGCTGGTTCGCGTACGGCTGCACCCAGGCGACCCGGTTCGGGTCGTCGGGGTGGGGGCCCCACGGGACGGTGATCAGCTTGACGCCGCTCGCGGTCAGTTTCTGGGCGCTCTGCCCGATCTGGAGGAGGGTGGTGGTGTCCTTGGCCAGCTCCTCGTCCATCCGGACGGACTTGGCGGTGGTCGTGATGAAGTTCAGCATCTTACCGGGGTCGGTCAGCAGCTCGCTGCTGGTGGCCTTCTTCACCACCTGGCTGAGGAAGACCTGCTGGCGCTTGATGCGGCCGATGTCGCTGCCGTCGCCGTAGTTGCGCAGCCGGACGTAGCCCAGCGCCTTCTCGCCCGCGAGGAGGTGCCAGCCCGCCGGGAGGGTGAGCTTGGACTTCTTGTCGTCGACCGGCTTGGTCAGGCAGATTCTGACGCCGCCCAGGGCGTTCACGATGTTCTTGAAACCGGTGAAGTCGACCTCGACGAAATGGTCGATGCGGATGTCGGTGAGCGACTCCAGCGTGGTGATCGTGCAGGTGATGCCGCCCTCGTTGTAGGCGGCGTTGATCATCTCGGTGCGGGCCGCGACCGGCGTGCCGTTCTCCGCCTTGCAGGGGGGCATGTTGACCATGGAGTCGCGGGGGAAGCTGACGAAGGTCGCCTTGTCGCGGTCGGGGGCGATGTGCATGAGGATGATCGTGTCGGTGCGCTTGCCCGCCTCGGCCATCTTCTGGCCGTACTTCAGGTTGTCGCCCTCGCGGGTGTCGGAGCCCACGATCAGCACGTTGAGGGCGCCCTTGACGGCCGCGGGGCGGTTCTGGCCGAGCTTGCCGCTGAGGTCGACGGTCTGGAACTCGCCGAGCGTGTCCCGGTAGACCTTGTAGCCGCCCAGGGTGCCGAGCACCAGCAGGCCGGTCGCCGCGATGCTCGCCCAGGCGCCGACGCTGAGCCGCCGCTGTTTGCCGCGGCCCCTGCCCTTCGGCGCCGTTTCCCCCGGTGGCGGCGGGAGATCCTTCGGCGGGGCCTCCTGGGGGGCGTCCCCTCTCGCGCGCCGCGCGCCCCGGTGACCGGGGGAGGTCTGTTCGCTCCGGCGGTCCCTGACGGCCGCCTGCCGGTGGTCGCTCATGCGATCCTTCCGCTCGGCGGCGGCGTCGTCCGGTGCTCGTGCTCGATCATCGAGCCCAAAGAGTAGATCACGAGGTGCGCGCCAGGAGTCGTGATGATGCGAACTTGGCCAAGACCGCCCCCTGCCACCGCCATGATGTATCCGGCGGCCAGCATACTCAAATACGGACATTCGTTGGAATGTTACTAAAATTAGGTTTACGAACCACAAGTGCCGCCGCCAGGCAGGCGGCGGGCACGGCCGGCAGGACGTACCGGTAGTCGAACTCCGCCACCGCCGGTGGCATCACCAGCAGCACCACCGCCACCGACCAGGGCAGCGCCCACGCCGTCGAGTCCGGGCGGAAACGCCGGACGCACGCCGCCGCGGGCGGTAGCAGCAGGATCACCAGGACCGCCGCGCCAGGCAGTCCGGCGATTCCCTGGTAGGTACGCATCCAGCCCGCGTACGGTTCGACGATCCGGGTGGAGATCGGGCCCTGTTCGTAGCGCTTCGCGGCCTCGGCGCCCACCGTCGCCGGATATCGCCCAGGTGGCGCGGGCGGTGTCGCGGGGAACAGGTAGTAGTCGTAGACCTCCTGATCCGGGTAGACCGGGCGGCCCACGGTGAACGAGCGGGCCAGTTCCGTGGCGACCGAGCCGAGATAGTCCAGCGGCTGGCTCTGGATCGCCAGCGACGCGAACCGCCCGGCCAGCGCGTCGTTCGCCCGGGTGAAGGTGATGCCGGGCAGCTTGACCAGCGGGGAGTCCTGCGCCCAGACGTACTCCTGCGCGGGAGGCCGCCGGTCGGGCGGGCGGGGGTCGCAGAGCACCGCCAGGTCCGGCGGCGGGCGCATCACGCCGCAGTCGGCGAAGGTCATCGCCTTGCCGTACAGGAAGACGCCGTTCGCGCCCACGATGCCGATCCGCTGGTACGTCGCGTAGAACCAGGCCCCGTACCCCAGGACAGGCACCGTCGCGGCGGCGAGCATCACCCCCGCCGCGAACACCCGGCCCCGCTCCCTGAAGATCAGCCAGGCCGCGAAGAGCGCCACCAGCGGCAGCCCGACGGTCCTGGTCAGCGTCGCCGCCGCGAGCAGCAGCCCGATCCCGCACGCCGTACGCCATCCGACGGAGCCGCGCACGGCCAGGCAGGCCGCCGACATGACCAGGACCGCGAACAGGGTGTCGGAGACCAGCAGGTGTTCCAGCTCGATCTGGTAGGCGTCCAGGAGGGAGGGGACGGACGCGAGCGTCGCGGCCCAGCCGGGCGCCCGCAGCCGCCGCGCGGTGAGGTAGACCAGCACGCCGACCAGCAGCCCGAGCAGGTGCTGGGCCAGCGCGACGACGGCGAACTCGTGGAACGGTTCGAGCAGCCGCATGAACATCGGGTACCCGGCGGGACGGACCAGGTCGGGCCGGGGTTTCAGCGCGGTGACGACGTACGTGTAGGAGTCGGGGAACCAGAGCGCGGGCCGGTAGCCGAGCATGGTGATCACCCGCAGCGCGATCCCCGCGCCCAGCACGGCCAGGAACCAGCCGTGGTCCGCGAGCCCGCGGCGACCCGGGAGCCCACGGCGGCCCGGAAACTCGCGGTCGCCCCGAAAACCGCGATACCGCCGCACCCACCCGATCACTCGTCCCCCTCGTCGCACGCTGCGCGTACGCTACCGGCTCCCACCCGGCCCCGCGTCGCACCGGTCTCACGTCGCACCGGCCCCGTGTCCGTGCCTTCGGGTCTCATGCCCTCCCGGCTCCCCGTCCGGCTCCTGGCCTCGCCTGTGTCCGGTGCCCGGTCTCGTGTCCGCGTTTTCGGATCTCACGTCCTCCCGGCTCCCGGCCTCGCTTGCGTTCGGCGCCCGGTCTCATGCCCGCCCGGCTCCCCGTCCGGCTCCTGGCCTCGCTTGCGTTCGGCGCCCGGTCTCGCGTCCGCCCGGCTCCCCGTATGGCGCCCGGTCTCGGCCACGTCTGCCCCGTACCCGTCCAGGCCCGGCGTGCCCGGTGCGGGCCGGGGTTGGTACTACGCTCGGTTCGCATCATGACCACCGGCTGGCTGGACCGTACGCGCAGGCCCTCGGCGGGCAGGGTGCTCGCCGTGGTCTCCGTCGTGCCCACGCTCGTCCTGGCGGGCTGGCTGCTGGCCGGGCTGCCGCTGCTGCTGCTCGGCTGGTTCCGGCCGCTCGCCGCGGTCCCGCTGGGCCTGGCGGCCGTCGCGCTGCTGTGCCGGTACGGCCTGCGCCGCCTGCCGGAGACCGTCGAGGCGACCGCCTGGCAGGTCACCGGGGTGCTCGCCGCCGCCCTGGGCTCCGGGATCTTCAACGGCCTGCTCCACGGCGAGCAGCTGATCGTCCGCCGCGATCCCGCCACCTACGCGCAGTACGGCATCTGGCTGGCCGGGCACGGCTCGCTGCCGATCCCCTTCCAGGAGCAGGCGTTCGGCGGCACCGACCCGGCGCTCCACTTCGACAGCGTGGGCTTCTACGCCTCGGGTGGCGCGGTCGTGCCGCAGTTCATGCCGGGGGCGCCGATGCTCCACGTGGTGGGCGCCTGGCTGGGGGACGTCGCGGGGCTGTTGCTGGTGCCGCCGGTGCTGGGGGCGGCGGCCGTGCTCGTCCTCGCGGGGGTCGTCGCCCGGCTCGCCGGGGCCCGCTGGGCGCCCCTCGCCGCGCTGGTCTTCGCCGTCTGCCTCCCGATCCTCTACACCTCGCGGACGACCTTCAGCGAGATCCCCTCGCTGGTCCTGCTCTTCGGCGGTCTCGCCCTGCTGCACGACGCCGAGGCCAGGCTCCGCACTCGTGGCCCCCGTGGCCCCCGTGCCGCCGACGTCGGCCACCCGCCGCCCGTGCCCTCCGGTCCCGGTCCCGGTCCCGGTCTCGCCTCCGACCCCGACCCCGACCCCGGCTCCGGTTCAGGTGAGAAGCTCGCGCGGGCGGGGGCCGCCCTGGCGGGGCTGGTGTTCGGGCTGGCCGTCCTGGTCAGGATCGACGGGCTGCGCGACGTGCTCCCCGTGCTCGTCTACGCCGGGCTGCTCATCGCCCTGCGCCGGGCGGGGGACCGCGACGGGGGACGGCTGGGCGTGCCGCTGCTCGGCGGGCTGGCGGCCGGGACCGGGCTGGGCCTGGCCGCCGCGTACCTGCTGTCCAGGCCGTACCTGAGATACCTGTCGGACTCGGTGGTCCCGCTGCTGGCCATCTGCGGCGCGGTCGTGGCGCTCACCGTGGTGGCGGCGGCGCTCGCCCCGCGGCTCGCGGCCCCGCTGCGGCGGATGGCCGCGATCCCGAGGCTGCCCGAGATCGCCGCCGGTCTGGTCGTGCTGGTCGCGGCGGCCTTCGCCGCCCGGCCGTGGCTGGAGACCGTGGTACGGCCGCCCGTCACGGCTGACGACCGGATGACCGCGCAGTTCATCGAGGGGGTCCAGCGGATCAACCGCCTGCCGATCGACGGCTCCCGGCTCTACTACGAGAACTCGGCGTACTGGGTGATCTGGTACATCGGGCTTCCGGCGGCGATCATGGCCACGGTCGCCGCGGCCGTGCTCGCGCGCAGGCTCGTCAGGGGGACGGGCTCCGGCTGGCTGCTGCCGCTGGCCGTCATCGGCTGGACCACGGTCACCACGCTCTACCGGCCAGGCATCACCCCCGACCAGCCGTGGGCCGCCCGGCGGCTGGTTCCCGTCGTCATCCCCGGCCTGATCCTGCTCGCCGTCTGGGGCCTGCGCTGGGCGCGCGACCGGGCGCGGAGGGCGGGGTACGGCCAGACCGCGCGCAGGGGCCTCGTCGCGGCCGGCGCGGTCCTGTTCCTGGTCCCCCCGGTGATCACCTCGGGGGGAACGGCGTTCAGCCCGGTCGACCGCGACGAGCTGGCCGCGGTCGAGGCCATGTGCGCGGCCCTCCCGCCGCGCGCCTCGGTGCTCGTCGTCGAGCGTGTCACCGCCGCCCGCTTCACCCAGGTGGTCCGGGGCGTCTGCGGCCTGCCCGCCGCCCGGCTCAGCATCTACCGCGCCGACGTCCCCAGGTCCTCCGACGTCGCCCGCCTCGCCGCCCGCGTCCGCGCCGCGGGCCGCACCCCGGTCCTGCTCGCCGCCGAGTCCCGCCAGCTCTCCGGGTACGGGACCCCCGTCCACATCATGAACCTCCGCACCCGCCAGGACGACCGCTCCCTCGTCGACCCCCCCAACAACACCTGGTCCCTGGCCGCCGACGTCTGGATGGCCGTTCCACGCGCGAACACGGACACGTGAGAGACGGGGGCCGGGCTCCGGTCTCCACGGAGGAGTTCCCCAAGGGGGTTGCCAAGGATGCCCGGGGAAGCCGTCCTGAGAAGGCGATGTGCGCTCGGGGCTCGTCCGGGCAGAGTATCCTCGCCCGTCGAGAGCATGCCCGAGAGCCCGAGAGTGGATCAGCCGTGGACGCAACGCCGTACGTGACCATCGTCCTGCCGTGTTACAACGAGCAGGACCACGTCATCGCCGAGGTCGAGCGCATCTGCGAGGCGATGGACCACAGCGGATACACCTACGAGCTCGTGGCCGTCGACGACTTCTCCACCGACGAGACCCTGGCCAGGCTGCAGGAGGCCGCGCCCAGGTTCCCGAACATGCGGATCAGGGCCTTCCACCGCAACGGCGGCTCAGGCACGGTACGCAGGATCGGCACCCAGGAGGCGCGCGGCGAGATCGTCGTGTGGACCGACGCCGACATGACGTACCCGAACGAGCGCATCCCCGAGCTCATCCAGATCCTGGAGAAGGACCCGGCGATCGACCAGGTCGTGGGCGCGCGGACCAGCGAGGAGGGCTCGCACAAGTTCCTGCGGGTCCCGGCCAAGTGGTTCATCCGCAAGGTGGCCGAGCGGCTGGCCGGGCAGAAGATCCCCGACCTCAACAGCGGGCTGCGGGCGTTCCGCAAGTCGGTCGCCAAGCCCTATCTGCGGCTGCTGCCCCCCGGCTTCTCCTGCGTCACGACGATCACGCTGTCGTTCCTGTCGAACCAGCACGACGTCTACTACCTGCCGATCGGCTACAGCAAGCGGGCGGGCAAGTCCAAGTTCAGCTTCGTCTCCGACGCCTACCGCTACATCCTCCAGGTGCTGCGGATGATCATGTACTTCAACCCGCTCAAGGTCCTCATGCCGCCCGCCATCTGGCTGATCTGCATCGGTGTGGGCAAGGGCGTCTACGACAACGTCAAGACGCCGTTCTACCTGGCCAGCAACACCATCGTGATCTTCCTGTCCGGCCTGCTCATCGGCTCGCTGGCGCTGCTGGCCGACCTCATCGTGCGCTCCAGGAGCGAGTAGATGCGGATCGCCGTCATCGGGCCGACGTACCCCTACAAGGGCGGCGGGGCCGCGCACACCACCGAGCTCGCCCACCGGCTGCGGGCCGCCGGGCACGACGTGGTGATCGAGTCGTGGCGGGCGCAGTACCCCTCCTTCCTGTATCCGGGGAAGCAGACCGCCGACACGCCCGACGGCGAGCCGTTCCCGCACGTCCGGCGCGACCTCGACTGGCGCCGCCCGGACGGCTGGGTCCGCGCCGGGCGGCGGCTCAGGAGCGCCGACCTGGTCATCCTCGCCGTCCTCAGCCCGGTGCAGGTCCCGCCCTACCTGGGCATCCTGTACGGCCTGCGCCGCGGGACCCGGGTCGTGGCGCTCTGCCACAACGTCCTGCCGCACGAGCGCAAGCCGTACGACCTGCCGCTGATGAGGGCGCTGCTGCGCCGGGTGGACGAGGTGCTCGTCCACTCGGAGGGACAGGCGGCCAAGGCCCGCGACCTGACCTCCGCGCCCGTACGGGTGGCCGAGATGGCGCCGCACCTGCCCTCGGGGACCGGGGGGCACGGCCCGGCGGAGGGTGTGCACCGCAGGCTGCTGTTCTTCGGCCTCGTCCGGCCGTACAAGGGGCTGGACCTGCTGGTCCGCGCGCTGCCCGAGGGCGTGTCGCTGCGGGTCGCCGGGGAGTTCTGGGGCGGCCTGGAGGAGACGACCAGGGCGCTCGTCGCCGAGCTGGGACTGGACGGGCGGGTGGAGCTGCGGCCGGGGTACGTGGCCTCGGCCGACGTGCCGGGGCTGTTCGCGGACGTGGACGCGCTCGTCCTGCCCTACCGGAGCGGGACGGCGAGCCAGCAGGTGTGGCTCGGCCACGAGCACGGGGTCCCGGTCGTCGCGAGCCGGGCGGGCACGCTCGGCGACCACGTCACCGACGGGGTGGACGGCCTGCTGGTCGAGCCCGGCTCGGTGGAGGGGCTGCGCGCCGCGCTGGCCGCGTTCTACCGGCCGGGCGAGCCCGAGCGGCTACGCGCCGGGGTGAAGGCCGTCGACCCCGAGCCGTATTGGACCTCCTACGTCGAGACGCTGGTCTCCTCGCGCTGACCCGGACGACCCCGAGCCGTACTGGACCTCCTACGCCGAGACGCCGGTCTCCTCGCGTTGATCGGCGGGGGCGGAGAGGCGTCCCCAGAGGAAGCCGATCCCGGCCCAGCTCAGGTCGGCCAGGGTGAACATCACCCTGGACACCACCGCGGCCACCAGCGCCCTGGGGGAGTCGAGCACCGGCGCCAGGGCGAGCACCAGCGCCCCCTCGCGGACGCCGATCCCGGCCGGGACGATCACCGTGACGATGCCCGTCGCCCAGGCCAGCGCGTAGGCGCCGACCGCCACCAGGTAGAGGGAGTCGCCAGAGGCGCCCAGGTCGGCCATGGGGAGCAGCAGGTGGGGGCCGTACACCAGCCAGCCGGTGATCGTGAGGGCGACCGCGAGGAGCACGGCCCGGCCGCCGAGCAGCCTGCCCTGGCCGAGGGGCTCCTGGCGGGCGATCCGCAGGGCCAGGTTGAGGCCGAAGGTGAGCACCGCCGGGTGCAGGCAGACGGCGATGACGGGGATCAGCGCCAGCAGGTACCACGCCTGGGTCATGGTCTCGCGCAGGGTCACCGCCGCGACGAGGAGGGCGCAGCCCAGGGAGATCAGCAGGGCGAGGGAGACGGAGCCGAACATGCGCCGGGGCGGGACGTCGTGGTCGCGGCCGAGCTCCATCATCGCGGCGTACGCCCAGACGCTGCCCGGCACGTACTTGCCGAGCTGGCCGACGAAGAACACCCTCGCGGTGCTCCCGAGGGGGAGCGGCGAGCCCATCCCGGCCAGCACCGCCCGCCAGGCCAGCGTCATGACGCCGATCCCGGCCATCACCGAGAGGTAGGACCCGCCGAGCGACCACCACGACAGCTGGGAGATCGCGGCCGTCGTCTCCTCGCGGTTCCTCACCAGGCCGTAGCCGAGGAAACCCACCGCGACCAGCGCGAGCAGCACCCGGAGGAGGCGGCTTGACCGCAGTCGGCTGAGCATCCGCCAAGGGTACGACGGTGTCCTTACCCGACGGTAGGGTCGCGGGTCACCGGTACTCTTGGGCGGCGTGGCGGAGCGCCGTACGAAGTCCGTGCGAAGGACGCCGTCGTGAGCCGTCCCGAGCCGTCCTGGGGCGTACGAGACGTCCTCGCGGTGTCACAGGGACCGGTGTCACACGGATCGGTGTCACACAGGCCGGTGTCACGCGGGCAGGGTGTCACAGGCCGGTGTCACGCGGGCAGGGTGTTACGCGGGCCGGGTGTCACGCGGAGGGGAAGAAGAGGAGCGGTGAGCGAGTGATGAGCGCCGAGCGGGTCGCGCAGCTTGAGTACTCCGAGTTCCAGGCGGCGATGCTGGACGAGGAGAAGCGCCGCAGGAAGGCCGCGAAGATCGTCGCGGTGCTCGGGCACTTCCTCGGCAGGGACACGGACGTCCTCGCCGGTCTGACGGTCGCCGACATCGGCTGCTCGGCGGGCTTCATCGCCGACGAGCTGGCCGCGGCGGGCGCGAGCCGCACGTTCGGCGTCGACATCGACGTGCCGGGCCTGCGCAAGGCGTCCCGGCGGTTCGGCGAGCGGGTCGAGTTCGTGTGCGCCGACGGTACCGCGCTGCCCTTTCCCGACGGCTCGGTCGACGTGCTGGTCTTCAACCACATCTACGAGCACGTGGTCGACCCGGACGCGATCATGGCCGAGATGCGCCGGGTGCTGTCCGACGACGGCGTTCTCTACCTGGGGCTGGGCAACCGGCTCGGGGTGATGGAGCCGCACTACAAGCTGCCGTTCCTGTCCTACCTGCCGCCCGCGCTGGCCGACCGCTACGTGCGGCTCTCCGGCCGGGCCGACAGCTACTACGAGCGCTACCGCACCCGCCGCGGCCTGCGGAGAATGGTGCGCGGCCTGCGGGTGTGGGACTACACCTTCCCGGTGCTCGCCACCCCGGCCGCGTTCGCCGGGAACGAGCTCTTCCCCGGCGTGGTGGGGCGGGTGGCGGGCGGGGTGCTGTCGAGGCTGCCCCGCCCGGTGCTGCGGGCCCTGCTGCCGGTGGTGCCCACCTACCTGTGGGTGGCGACCAGGGGCGACCGCCGCCCGGCCGGGCCCTCCCTGCCCCGGCCGCCAGAGCCGGTACGCCCCCTGTGAACTCCGTACGGGCCTTTCCGGGGCGTGTCGTGACGAGCCGCGCGCCTTCCCGACGGGCCTCCCGTGAGCCTTTCCCGGAGCCGGTACGGGCCTCCCGTGAGCCTTTTCCGGAGCACGCCGTGATCCGCGCGACCCCGGTGGGGCTCCCGTGACCGCGCGGGCCGGGTCCGGCGCGTTCTCCCCGAGGCGGCTGGCCCGCGTCGCCTTCCTGCTCGTCGCGCTCGGGTTCGGCGCGTGGGTGGTGGTGAGCCAGTGGGACGAGATCCGCGCGGGGTTCGCCCGGCTGTCGTGGACGTCGCTCGCGCTGTCGCTGGTCGCGGTGCTCGCCGCGCTGTGCGGCGGGATGATGACGTGGCGGGCGCTGCTGGCCGACCTGGGCTCGCCGCTGCCCCTGCGCGCGGGGGCGAGGGTCTTCTTCGTTGGCCAGCTGGGCAAGTACATCCCGGGCTCGCTGTGGCCGGTGATCGCCCAGATGGAGATGGGCCGGGAGCTGGGGGTGCCCAGGTCGCGGAGCGCGGCGGCGTTCTTCCTCACGCTGCCGGTGCAGCTCGGCAGCGGGCTGGTGGTCTCGGGGGTGACCCTGCTGACGGCGCTGCCGGGATCGGTGGCGCCGTACGCGTGGGTGTTCCTGCTGATCCCGGTGCTCGCGGTGGCCTTCGAGCCGAGGGTGGTCAACGCGGTCCTCGGGTTCGGGCTGCGGAAGCTGAGGCGCGAGCCGCTGGAGCGCCCGCTCACCCGCCGGGGCATGCTCACCGCGCTGGGCTGGGCGCTGCTCGGCTGGGTCGCGTACGGGCTGCATCTGGCGGCGGTCGTCCACGACCTGGGGTCCTCGGGTTTTTCCGCGGTCCTGTTCTCGATCGGGGCGTTCGCGCTGTCGTGGTGCCTGGGGATCATGACGTTCGTCGTCCCGGCGGGAGCGGGGGTGCGCGAGGTGGCGATGGTGGCCGTTTTGGCACCCGTCCTGGACCGGGGATCGGCCATCGCGGCGGCGCTCTGCTCCCGGATCGTGATCATTCTCGGTGATCTCCTCTGCGCCGGTCTCGCGGGTCTCGCCGCGCGCCGCGCCGAGGGGTCCCGGAACGACCACGCTTCGGGAAAAGCAGTGTGATTTCCCCCACGATTCCGGACCCTCTGGCAATAGAGTAAACAGAGGAAGGGGACGGTCGTCCCGATTGTGGATCATGAGGGGAGCGATCCTTCTTGACGCCGAGAGTGCTCGTCGACGCGGCCGCGGTTCCGGCCGATCGCGGTGCGCTGATCAGGTACGTCGATGGACTCGTCGCCGCACTGGACAGGGCGGGCGCTGACCTCGCGGTCGTCTGCCAGCGCGCCGATGCCGCCCGATACGCCGGACTAGCGCCCTCCGCACGGATCGTGCCGGGGCCTCACGGGATCACCAACAGGGCCGCTCGCCTGACCTGGGAACAGACGGGTCTCCCGTTCCTGGCCCGGCAGGTCGGCGCCCAGGTCATCCACGCCCCCTACTACTCGATACCGCTGAGCCCCGGTCTGCCCACCGTGGCGACCGTGCACGACCTCACCTGCTTCACCGAGCCCCTGCAGCACGACGCGGTCAAGGCGGCGTTCTTCCGCGCCGCGACCCGCACCGCGGTCCGGCACGCCGCCCGGGTGATCGTGCCCTCCAAGGCCACCAGGGACGAGCTGATCAGGATCCTCTCGGCCGACCCGACCCGCATCGACGTCGCGTACCACGGGGTCGACCCGGCGCTGTTCCACCCGCCGTCCGAGCGGGAGATCACGCACGCCTCCGACCGGCTCGGCCTGCACGGCACCCCGTACGTCGCCTTCCTCGGCCCGCTGGAGCCGCGTAAGAACGTGCCAAACCTGATCCGCGGCTTCGTCAGGGCCGTCGAGGACCTCCCGGCCCCGCCCGCCCTGGTGCTCGCCGGGGGCATCCGCGACGTCGAGGTGGACGCCGCGGTGGAGGAGGTCCCCTCGACCGTGCGGGTGCTGCGGCCGGGCTTCCTGTCGTTCGCCGACCTGTGCGGTTTCCTCGGCGGGGCGGTGGTCGCGGCCTTCCCCTCGCGGGGCGAGGGCTTCGGGCTGCCGGTGCTCGAGGCGATGGCCTGCGGCGCGCCGGTGCTCACCACCCACCGCACCTCGCTGCCCGAGGTGGGCGGCGACGCGGTCGCCTACACCGAGCCGGACGCCGAGAGCATCGCCGAGGCGCTGCGGACGCTGCTCTCGTCACCCGAACGCAGGGAGAAGCTGTCCGTGGCCGGGATCGCCCGCGCCAAGGAGTTCACGTGGGACGCCTCGGCCGAGGCGCACCTGCTCTCCTACCAGCGCGCGGCCGAGTAGTGAGCTAACCTCGCGGAATGATGGAGACCCCCTTGCCCGATCTAGAGGCGATCCTCCTTGTCGGCGGACGAGGGACGCGCCTGCGTCCGATGACGCTCGGCACGCCGAAGCCCCTGCTGCCCACGGCCGGGGTTCCCTTCCTGGCCCACCAGCTCGCCAGGGCGCGGGCCTTCGGCGTGCGGCGCATCGTGTTCGCCACCTCCTACCGGGCGGAGATGTTCTCCGAGGCGTTCGGGGACGGCGAGGCGTTCGGCCTCGCGCTCGAATACATGACGGAGGAGGTCCCGCTCGGCACCGGCGGAGCCATCCGCAACGCCGCGGGGGCGCTGACCTGCGGCCCCGATGATCCGGTGCTGGTGCTCAACGGCGACATCCTGTCCGGTCACGACATCGGCGAGCAGGTCGCGACGCACGTCGCCAGGGGCGCCGCCCTCACCCTGCACCTGACCGAGGTGGACGACCCCTCGCGCTTCGGCTGCGTGCCGACCGACGAGGACGGGCGGGTGACCGCCTTCCTGGAGAAGACCCCCAACCCGGTCACCAACCGGATCAACGCCGGATGTTACGTCTTCACCCGCTCGGTGATCGACACGATCCCCGAGGGCCAGGTCGTCTCGGTCGAGCACGAGACCTTCCCCGGCCTGATCGAGGACGGCGCCCTGGTGCTCGGCTACGCCGACGCCTCCTACTGGCTCGACGTGGGCACGCCCGCGGCCTTCGTGAAGGGCTCCCGCGACCTGGTCCTCGGCCGTCTCGCCTCGCCCGCCCTGCCGGGTCCCACCGGCGACTTCCTCGCCCTGCCCGGCGCGATGATCTCGCCGGAGGCCAAGGTCTCCGGCGGTTCCGTGATCGGCGCCCGCGCGGTCGTGGAGTCGGGGGCACAGATCAGCGGCAGCGTCCTCGGGGACGACTGTGTCGTGCACCCGGGCGCGGTCGTGGTCGACTCGGTGGTCGGCATCGGGGCGCGGGTCGACTCTGGAGCGGTCCTGAGGGACGTGGTGCTCGGCGACGGCGCCGTGGTCGGCTCGGGGAACGAACTTCTCGCGGGCAGCCGGGTCTGGCCGGGCGTCGTGCTCCCCGAGACCGCGATCCGCTTCTCCAGCGACATCTGACGACGCCCTGGGCGCGTGGCGGGGACCTTCGTGAGGGAACGTGAGTGGTGCCCGCCGTGGCCGGTCGACCTGGCGCTGGCGCTCGACCCGCACCGGCGCGGCACCGGCGACCCCACCCTGAGGACGGCGCCCGGCGGGGCCTTCTGGCGGACCTCGCGCACGCCGGACGGGCCGGGGACGCTGCGGGTGGCCCCGGTGGGCGGCGGGGTGGCGGCCACGGCGTGGGGGCCGGGGGCGGAGTGGATGCTGGAGACGCTTCCCGCGCTGCTGGGCGACGGCGACGACGTGTCGGGGTTCGTCCCCGGGCACGACTGGCCGACGGTGCTGCGGAACGCGGTGAGACGCTATCCGGGGCTCAGGATCGGCAGGACGTCAAGGGTGCTGGAGGCGCTGGTCCCGGCCGTGCTGGAGCAGAAGGTGGTGTCCACCGAGGCGTGGCGGGCGTGGCGGTGGCTGCTGGGCCGCTACGGCGAGCCCGCGCCGGGTCCCGCGCCCGAGGGGATGAGGGTCTTTCCCGAGCCCGAGGTGTGGCGGTCGATCCCGTCGTGGGACTGGCATCGCGCGGGGGCGGAGGCGGTGCGGGCCCGTACGATCGCGAACGCCGCCCGGCACGCGGGGAAGCTGGAGGCGATCGGGGGCAGCGCCGACGCGGATCGGCTGCTGAGGGCGCTGCCCGGGATCGGGGTGTGGACGTCCGCAGAGGTGCGCCAGCGCTCGTACGGTGACGCGGACGCCGTCTCGGTGGGCGACTTCCACCTGCCGTCGCTGGTCGGCTGGTCGCTCAGCGGCGAGCGGGTGGACGACGCGCGGATGCTGCGGCTGCTCGCTCCCTACCGGGGGCACCGGCACCGGGTCAGCCGGCTGCTGGGGTTGGGCGGTGTGCGGCCACCCGCGCGCGGGCCGAGGATGCCCGTACGCGACTACCGGTCGTTCTGAGCGCTCCCTCGTCGGGGGAGGGGTCGTCGTCGTGCCAGTCGAGGCTGTCGCGCGTGTCGGCTCCGACCAGCGGGGCGAGGACGGCGACGGCGGCGAGGACGAGGAGAAACCAGATCATTTTCGGCTCCTGGTGGATGGGTTTCCCGCGGATGTGGGGTCCGGGTGATGCCTCTAATTTATGCATCTGCAAGCATTTACGTCTATCGAGACTTGCTTGACCGCATGCTTTAGGAGATCTGAAGTATCGAGCCCCTGGGGAGGTCCCCCGGAGGTCTGCGGCCTGGCATCCGGTGCGGGGGTGTTCCCCGGAGGTCCGCGGCCTGGCATCCGGTGCCGGGGAGGGCGGGCAGGGGACGTCCGGCGCGGGAGCGCGGCCCGCGAGCGGGCACCCGCCGCCCCGGACGCGCGCATAGCGCCGTACTGTGCCGTCATGAGCGCTCATCCCACCGACAACGCGATGCGCCGGGCTCTGGCCAGGGCCCGCGACGGCAAAGCTCTCGACACCGCCGAAGCCACTATCCTGCTGCACGCACGAGACGAACATCTGGAGACCCTCCTCGACCACGCCGGGAGGGTGAGGGACGCGGGCCTGGAGGCGGTCGGGCGGCAGGGGATCATCACCTACAGCCGCAAGGTCTTCATCCCCCTGACGCGGCTGTGCCGCGACCGCTGCGGGTACTGCACGTTCGCCACCGCCCCGCACAAGCTGGACAGCCTGTTCCTGAGCCCCGACGAGGTGCTGGAGATCGCCCGGCAGGGCGCGGCGATGGGGTGCAAGGAGGCGCTGTTCACCCTGGGCGACCGGCCGGAGGACCGCTGGCACCAGGCCCGCGAGTGGCTGGACGCGCACGGCTACGACGACACGCTGTCCTACGTCCGCGCGATGGCCGTGCGGGTGCTTGAGGAGACCGGGCTGCTGCCGCACCTGAACCCGGGCGTGATGACCTGGCAGGACCTGCAGCGGCTCAAGCCGGTCGCGCCGTCCATGGGCATGATGCTGGAGACGACCTCGCGGCGGCTCTTCGAGGAGAAGGGGCAGGCGCACCACGGCTCGCCCGACAAGGACCCCGCCGTGCGGCTGCGCGTGCTGGAGGACGCCGGGCGGACGAACGTGCCGTTCACCAGCGGCATCCTCATCGGCATCGGGGAGACGGTCGAG
Organism: Streptosporangium sp. H13245; assembly: GCF_055690525.1. Classification (NCBI taxonomy): domain Bacteria; kingdom Bacillati; phylum Actinomycetota; class Actinomycetes; order Streptosporangiales; family Streptosporangiaceae; genus Streptosporangium; species Streptosporangium sp. H13245. The sequence continues at coordinate 41,802 of NZ_JBSZKT010000010.1, forward strand.
GACCGCGCCGAGTCGCTGTTCGCGCTGCGCAGGGTGGCGCGCGAGTACGGCGGCATCCAGGAGATCATCGTCCAGAACTTCCGCGCCAAGCCCGACACCGCGATGCGCGGCATGCCGGACGCCGACCTCCAGGAGCTGGCCGCCGCCATCGCGGTGACCCGGCTGGTGCTGGGGCCGAAGATGCGGGTGCAGGCCCCGCCGAACCTGGTCGACTCCGAGTACGAGCTGATGATCAGGGCGGGCATCGACGACTGGGGCGGCGTCTCGCCGCTCACGCCCGACCACGTCAACCCCGAACGCCCCTGGCCGCAGATCGACGACCTCGCCGCCCGTACGGCCGCCGCCGGGTTCGCGCTGCGCGAGCGGCTGACGATCTACCCCGAGTTCGTGCTGGCGGGGGAGCCCTGGCTCGACCCGAGGCTCAACGCGCACGTCGCCGCCCTCGCGGACCCGGAGACCGGGCTCGCCCGCGAGGGCGCGGTCCCGGCCGGCCGCCCCTGGCAGGAGCCGGACGGCGGTTTCGTCTCCCTGGGCCGGGTCGACCTGCACACGGCCATCGACACCGAGGGGCGCGGCGCCGACCGCCGCGACGACTTCGACAACGTGTACGGCGACTGGGAGGCGCTCAAGGAGCGGCTGCCCGCGGCCTCCTCGATCGTGCGGGGCGACGTGCGGGAGGCCCTGAGGCAGGCCGAGAGCGACCCGGCGGGGCTGAGCGACGCCCAGGCGCTCGTCCTGCTGGACCTCGCCGGAGACCAGAACGGGGCGGGCGCCGACGACGCCGCGCTGGACGAGCTCTGCCGGATCGCCGACGGCCTGCGCCGGGAGGCGGCCGGGGACGAGGTCACCTACGTGGTGAACCGGAACATCAACTTCACCAACGTCTGCTACACCGGCTGCCGCTTCTGCGCCTTCGCGCAGCGCCGTACCGACGCCGACGCCTACACCCTCTCGCTGGAGCAGGTCGCCGACCGCGCCTGGGAGGGGTGGCAGGCCGGGGCGACCGAGGTGTGCATGCAGGGCGGCATCCACCCCGACATGCCCGGTACCGCGTACTTCGACATCGCCAGGGCGGTCAAGGCCAGGGTGCCGGAGATGCACGTCCACGCGTTCTCGCCGATGGAGGTCATCAACGGCGCGAGCCGCACCAACCTGTCCATCGAGGACTGGCTGGTCGCCGCGAGGGAGGCGGGCGTCGACTCGCTCCCGGGCACCGCGGCCGAGATCCTCGACGACGACGTCCGCTGGGTGCTGACCAAGGGCAAGCTTCCCACCAGGGAGTGGGTCGAGGTCATCTCCACCGCGCACCGGGTCGGCATCCCGACGACCTCCACGATGATGTACGGCCACGTCGACAACCACGCGCACTGGGTGGCGCACATCCGGCTGATCCGCCGCATCCAGGAGGAGACCGGCGGGTTCTCCGAGTTCGTGCTGCTGCCGTTCGTGCACCACAGCGCGCCCATCTACCTGGCGGGGATCGCCCGTCCCGGGCCGACGGCGCGGGAGAACCGGGCCGTGCACGCGCTGGCGCGCGTCCTGCTGCACGGCGCGATCGCCAACATCCAGTGCTCGTGGGTGAAGCTCCAGGACGGGCTCTGCCGCGAGGTGCTGCTGGGCGGGGTCAACGACCTCGGCGGCACGCTGATGGAGGAGACGATCAGCAGGATGGCCGGGTCGGAGAACGGCTCGTTCAAGACGATCAGTGAGATCGAGGCCATGGTCGCCCCGACCGGGAGGCCGGTCCGGCAGCGGACCACCTCCTACGGCGTGCCGGACGCCGGGCGGGTGGCCGCGGCGAGGGCGAGCGACGGCGTCTGCCGCAGCGTCCGCCCCAACGCTCTCCCGTTGCTCTCCCTGGAGCCGTCGGCAAAGTTATAACGAGTTCTACGGCTGGCTGCCCTTCGTGAGAGGTTCGTTGGCACAATCGTCATTCCCCCGTAGCCGCCATATGTAGGGAGAGGTCCCGGTTTGTCCTCCTCGGGTCGGCACCGTGTGGCAGCCGGTATCGAGCGGCGCCGGCGCCGGGCGCGCGTGCGCCTGGCGCTGGCCGCGGTCGCGATCGCGGTCGCCCTGGCGGGGAGTGCCGCCCTGGTGTCCGGCCGGGTGGGGAGTTCCTGCTCGGCCCGCGACCCGGTGCTGGTCGACGTCGCCGCCGCCGTCGACATCGCCCCTGCCGTCATGCTGGCGGCGGGGCGGTTCAACCGGAGCGGCACCGGTGCCGACGGCCGGTGCGTGCTGGTGCAGGTGACCGAGCAACCGCCCGCCACCGTGCTCAGGACCCTGCTCGGCGGTACCGCGGGGGTGCTCGACCGGCGCCCCGACGGCTGGATCTCCGACTCCTCGGCCTGGATCCGCCTCGCCCGCAAGCAGGGGGCCGCGGACCTGGCCGGGACCGAGACCGTCATGGCGACCTCGCCGCTGGTCTTCGCCACCCGCAAGTCCCTCGCCCGGCGGTTCGCCGTGGGCGGGACCGACATGAACTGGCGGATGGTCTTCCCCGCGACCACCCGAGGCCGGATACAGCCGACCGAGAACGAGCCCGACGTGGTCCGCGTCCCCGACCCGTCGCTCGCGGGGGCCGGGATCGCCACCGTGGCCGCGGCCAGGGACGTGGTCGGCAGCGGGCCCGAGGCCGACCGGGCGCTCACCGCGTTCGTCCGCTGGGCGCAGGCGGGGTCGGCGCCCGACTACCGGAGCATGCTCGCCACCGTCGACGACCGCTCCTTCTGGCGGCGGCCGGTGGTGATCGTCCCGGAGTCGGCGGTGTGGGCGCACAACCGCCTGCCGTCCGACGACCCGGTGGTCGCCCTCCATCCCCGCGAGGGGACGATCAACCTCGACTACCCGTACGTGGTCACCGCGTCCGACGAGGCGAGGGCGAGCGGGTCGCGGGCCTTCGCCGCCTGGCTGCGCTCCCCGGAGACCCGGGAGGAGGTCCGCGCGGCGGGCTTCCGCTCGGCCGACGGCTCCCTGGGCCCGTACTCGCCCGGCCCCGAGATCCCCGCAGAGGCGCCGCGCGCCCGCCCGGCCATCCTGCCCGGTAAGATCGACGAGGCGCTGGAGGCGTGGAGCAGGCTCGCGCCGCCGACCAACATCCTGGTCATGACCGACACCGGCAAGCACATGGCCGAGCCGATCAGGGGGCAGAAGGGGAAGACCCGGCTGACCGTCGCCCTGGAGGCCGCCAGGCTCGGCCTGCAGCTCTTCCCCGACTCCACCCACATGGGCCTGTGGGACTTCTCCTCCGCCAGGGGCCGGGACCAGCGCGAACGGGTGCGCCTCGGCCCGGTCACCGAGCCCGACGGCGGGCAGGTCGTCCGGCGCGGACGCCTGGAGGAGCTGACCCGGACCCTGCGCGCCGCCCCCAAGGAGCCCAGCGCCCTGTACGACTCGATCCTCGCCGGGTTCCGGGAGATGACCAAGGTCTACGACGAGGACATGAACAACACCCTGGTCGTCATCACGGCGGGCAAGGACGACGGCAGGGGCGTCTCGGGCACCGAGCTGGTACAGGCGCTGCGCGACGAGTGGGACCCCGAGCTGCCGGTCCAGGTCGTCGTCCTCGCCTTCGGCACCGACCTCGACCGCGCGACCCTCACCCAGGTCACCTCCGTCACCAACGGCTCCCTGCACGTCGCCCAGCGCCCGGAGGAGATCATCGACGTCTTCCTGTCGGCCCTCGCCAGGCGGCTGTGCCACCCCACCTGCCGCACCCCCGCCTGAGGGGCACCCGCCTCCCCCTTTTCGGGATATAAGCTCCTACGATCGCTGGGTGATCCGGAGATCTGGAGAGAGGGCGGGGCGTGTGAGCGAGGCGAGTTCAGGGGGCGGCGGGCAGCGGCGGAGGCTGCTCATCGAGCGTGCCAAGACCTACACGGAGATGGAGCGCTTCGAGGAGGCGTCCGCGGACCTGACCGAGGTGCTCCGGCTCAACCCCGGCGACGACGTCGCGTGGGCCAACCGGGGTGAGCTGTACCGGAGGATGGGGCGGTTCGAGGAGGCCGTCGCCGACTTCAACCGCGCGATCGAGATCGACCCGGAGTACTCGTACGCGATCGGCAGCCGGGGGCAGGCCTACGCGGCGCTCCGGCGGCCCGCCGAGGCCCTGGCCGACTTCGACCGCGCGATCGAGCTGACCCCGGACCAGGTCTGGCTCCTCGGCGACAGGGCGAGGGTGCTCCGCGGGCTTGAGCGGTACGACGACGCGGAGACCGACCTGATGCGGGCCATCATGCTCGCCCCCGAGGACGCCGACCTGTACAACGCCCGCGGGGACCTCTACTACCAGATGGACCGCTACGCGGACGCGCTCACGGACTTCTCCCACGCCCTGAGCATGGAGCCGAACAACGTCTGGGCGCTCGTCTCGCGCGGGGAGACGCACCGGATGATGGACAGGTTCGACGAGGCGCTCGGGGACCTGAACCACGCCCTCCAGCTGGAGCCCGGCAACGAGCGCGCCCTGGCGAGCCGCGGGGCGGCCCTGCACGAGCTCGGCCGGAACGAGGAGTCGGTGGCCGATCTCAGCAGGGCGATCGAGATCGACCCCGAGTACACCTGGGCCTACATCCGCAGGGGCGAGGTCCTGCGCGCCCTCGGCCGCTACGAGGACTCGCTCGTCGACATCAACCGGGCGATGGAACTCGACGGAGAAGCGGACACGGACGGGGACGCGGAGAACTGACCCGCCGGGCGGGTCTCTGGATCAGGCGGGCGATGAAACCCGGCGAAGGCGGGGACCGGGAGAAGACGCGGAGGACTGACCCGCCGGGACCGGGTCTCTTGATCAGGCGGGCGAAAGCGGGACCGGGCCCCGGACGGGTCTAGCGGACGACGATGAAGTCGGCCGCCCGCCGGGGGGCGCGGTCCCTCGGCGGGGCGGCGGGGTGGCCGATGGCGACGGCGCCCATCGGGTCCCAGCCCTCGGGCAGGCCGAGGACCTCGCGGACCACGTCGCGGCAGAACATGGTGGACGACACCCAGGCGGAGCCCAGGCCCTCCACCGCGAGCTGGACCAGGAAGTTCTGCACCCCCGCGCCCGCCGCGACCACGAACATCTCCCGCTCGGCGGCGTTGCGCCGGTCGTCGCGGTAGGTGTGCGAGCCGTCCGTCACCAGGCAGGGCACCGCCAGGTACGGGGCCGCGCGCAGCACGTCGCCCCGCCTGACCCGCCTGGCGATCGACTCCTCGGAGAAGCCGTCCCCGCGCAGGTCGGCGATCCAGGCGTCCCGCATGGCGTCGAGCAGCTTCTCGCGGGTCCCGGCGGACTCCAGCAGGACGAACCGCCACGGGGTCGTGTGGTGCGGGGCGGGCGCGGCGATCGCGGCGTCGACCGCCCTGCGGACCTTGGCGCCGTCCACCGGGTCCGCGGAGAACGCGCGGACGGTCCTGCGGGCGAAGACCACGTCGCGCGAACCGTACCGGAACATGTCGTCGGCGGACGGGCGGAGCAGCTCGCCGACTCCCGGCCCGTCCTCCTCGGTGGTGTACTCCGCCAGGCCCCTGATCACCGCCACCGGGGTCTGCGCGACCTTCCCCTTGACCAGGTCCCCGGCCGCGGCGAACTCGTCGGCGACCGCGGTCAGGGTGACCTCCAGCGCGTTGCCGTGGTCGTCGGACATGCCCCGGTAGTCGAGCGCCGGGGTCACCCCCGCGAGGCCGACGGCCAGGTCGGTCTGGCCGTTGCGCCACGGACGGCCGAAGGTGTCGGAGATGACCACGCCGACCGACACGCCGAGCAGCTCCCTGACGCGCGCCCTGACGGCCGAGGCGGAGGCGTCCGGGTCGGCGGGCAGCAGGACGACCGTGCCGGGACGGGTGTTGGAGGCGTCGACCCCGGCGGCGGCCATGACGAACCCGTGCGCCGTCTCGGCGATCACGGTCTCCCCCCTGCGGGCGACCACCCGCCTCGTCTCCGCCGCGACGGCCTCGGCGCGCGTCACGTCGTGCAGCACCCGGCCCTCGGCCTTGCTGGAGATCTTCGAGGTGACCACGAGGATGTCGCCGTCGCGCAGGTCGGGCAGGGCCGTGGCGATCAGCTCCCCGACGTCGTCGCCCTCGCGCACCTCGGGGATGCCGGGGACGGCGAAGATCTCCAGCCTGACGTCGGCGGGCTCGTCTCTCCCGCGCCTGAGCCTGCCCATCACGCGCTCTCCCCGTACGGTGACGCGGTGTTCCGGCCCGCGAGCCGGGCGGCCAGGTCCAGGGCGGCGCGGGCGATGGCCGCGGTGGCCTCGACGTCGTGCATGATCAGCGGGCGGGCCTCGACCTCGACGCCGTCGAGGGCCGTCCCGGCGTCCTCCTCCGCGACCAGCCAGCCGTCCACCAGCGGTGATCCGTACAGTTCGAGGACCGCCTGGGCGGTGGTCTCCACGCCGATCGCGGCCAGGCAGGCGTCGGCCATGCCCCGGACGGGGGCGCCGCCGACGATGGGGGAGACGCCGACGACGGTCTTGCCCTCCAGGGCCTCGCGGATGCCCTTGATCTGCAGGATCGTGCCGATGCTGACGACCGGGTTGGACGGCGGGAGGACGACCGCGTCGGCGGCGGCGATGGCCTCCAGCACGCCGGGGGCGGGGGAGGCCTCGTCCGCGCCGACCAGGATGATCTGCTCGGCCGGGACCGAGGCGCGCAGCCGCACCCACCACTCCTGGAAGTGGATGGCGCGGCGCCCCCGCTCGTCGGAGACGACCACGTGGGTCTCGGTCCTGTCGTCGCTCATCGGGATCAGGCGTACACCCGGCTGCCAGCGCGCGCACAGCGCCTCGGTGACCGCGGACAGGGGGTATCCGGCGTCGAGCATCTGGGTGCGCACGATGTGGGTGGCGAAGTCACGGTCGCCGAGGCCGAACCACTGCGGCTCGACGCCGTACGCGGCCAGCTCCTCCTTGACGACGTGCGACTCCTGGCGCCGCCCCCAGCCCTGCTCCTCGTTGATGCCGCCGCCCAGTGTGTACATCACGGTGTCGAGGTCGGGGCAGACCCGCAGGCCGTAGAGGCTGATGTCGTCACCGGTGTTGCCGATGACGGTGATCCCGGAATCGGGGGCCGTGGCGAGGAGGCCCCGCAGGAAACGGGCACCGCCGATTCCACCGGCGAGGGACACGATGCGCATGCCGTCCAGTGTTCCACTAGGTCGTTCCACCGGGTCACCGAGCCCGTTGGCGGGGTGTCGGGGGGCGGTTCACAGTAGTCTTTTCATGATCGTTACGAGGGGTGCCCGCCCTGGCCGGATCGCCTGATTGGCCGCCCGAAATGCGGGCTTATAGGGTGTAATGAGCTACTTATGGGGTTGGTGGGCTTGCTGGGACTACCGGCAACAAAGTCAGCCATGTGCAAAACTGACCCGGGTTTACCTAAAGACCCTATGGGGGTAGTTGTGATCAATGTCGAGGCAGGCCGGCTCCGGGGACCGGCGGCGTGGCTCATGGTCGCCGTCGCGTCCGCGAGCGTTCTCGTCGACATCGAACGCCTGTTGTTCGGGGGTGGGTCGTCCTCCTTCGCCGAGCGCTCGGCGCGCTCCCTCGGGCAGCTCACCTCGCCGGTCGTCCTGGCGTTGCTCGTGGGCGCGGTGCTGCTGGCGACCAATCTCGGCCCGGTGATCGAGCGGCTGAAGGTGATGGCCCTCGTGGTGACCGGCACGCTCGGGCTCTCCGCGCTGTTCGGCCTGATCGGCCTGTTCGCCGGGCTGTTCGGAGGCGTGGAGGGGTTCATGGGGAAGGTCGAGTTCCTTCTCATGAACCTGCCCGCCCTCGGGCTGACCGCGGTCGCGCTGCTGTACGTGCTGCCGAAGGCGATCCCGCCGGGCTCGCGCGCCGACGTCGGCTTCGGCCGCTCCTCCGAGCAGCCGAGGGACCAGCGGTACGACGCCTACGGCCACCCGCCCGTCCCCCAGCAGTTCCAGGGCCACCCCCAGGGGCCTCAGGGTCCCCAGGGACCTCAGGGCCCTCAGGGCGCGTACGTCCACCAGGGGCCGCAGGGCGGCCAGGGTTACCCGCAGGACCAGGGCCCGCAAGGTGGTCAGGGCTACCCGCAGGACCGGGGCCCGCAGGGCGGCCAGGGCTACCCGCAGGAGCAGGGCCCGCAGGGGGGTCAGGGGTATCCGCAGGAGGCCCCGCCCGTCCCGGCCCCGCAGCCCCCGTACAACCGCCCCGCGCTTCCTCCGGCGCCCTCGCACAGCTCCGCCCCCGCCTCCGCCGGGGCCTCGGAGGGGTACGGCCAGCAGGCGGCCTCCCCCGCGCAGCCGGTGCCGTCCGCGCCGTCCGCGCCTCCCGCGCATCAGGCCGGTGACGGATACTCCCAGGCCCCCTACGCGCCGCCCGCCGAGAACCCGTCGTACGCCTCCGCCTCCTACCCGCAGCCGCCCCAGCAGCAGGAGCCGCAGAACTACCCGCAGCCCGCCTCCCCGGCCGGGAACTACACCCCGAGCCCGTACGTCGCGGCGGACGTCCAGCCCCCGGCCCCGGCCACGCCGTACGACCCCCCGGCCGCGGCCTACGACTCGCCGATCTACGCCGCCCCGGTGGAGCCGCACGCCCAGACGGAACCCCGGCTGCCGAGCTACCCCCAGTTCCCGGAATCCTCGTCGTACGGCCAGCAGGCCGAGTCCCCGGCTCCTCCGGTCTCCTCGTCGTACGGCCAGGAGTCGCAGGGCTTCGGGCAGCAGGCGGAATCCCCGGCTCCTCCGGCCTCCCCGTCGTACGGGCAGGAGCCGCAGCCGTCGGGGTCCGGGCGGCACTCCAGCCCCCAGCTGCCGAGCTACTCCCAGTACTCGGAGTCCTCGTCGTACGGGCAGTCCGAGTCGCAGGGCTTCGGGCAGCAGCCCGACTCCACCCCCTCGTCGTACGGCCACCGCTCGGACCGGCCGCAGTCCGACTACGGGCAGTCCGACCCGCTCTTCGGCCAGCAGCCCGGATCCCCGGTTCCTCCGGCGTACGGTGAGCCGCAGCCGTCGAGCTACCCGCAGCCCGACCAGCAGGGCTACCAGCGCTCCGAGGCCCAGGGCTACGGCAGGCAGCAGGAGCCGCAGGGCTACGGCCAGCAGGAGGCCCAGGGCTTCAAGGAGCCGCAGGGCTACGGGCAGCAGCCCGAGCAGCAGGCCGCCGCGTCCTACCCTCCGGCTCCTCAGACCCCTCAGGCTCCTCCGACCTCTCCGGCTTCTCCGGCCGACGGGCGCCAGGGCCAGGGCCAGCCGCTGGACGCCCAGCAGCGCTCGTCGTTCGACGGCCAGCCGCCGCAGTCCTTCCCGCAGCCCCCGGAGAACTACGGCCAGCCGTTCACCGGCTACTCCGGCGCCGAGTTCGGCCGCCAGGCCGAGCAGGGCCAGTCCTACCCGGCGCCCGACCCGGTGGACCTCAGGTCACAGCAGATGGCCCAGGCCTACCAGCAGGCGGAGAGCTACCAGCAGCAGTCCCAGCAGGGCGGCACCGAGTCCCAGCCGCGCGTCTCCGAGTACGGCTCCCCGGGCTACGAGGGCCCGTTCGGGCACCCGCAGACACCGCAGACTCCTCAGGCCCCGCAGAACCCCCAGGCCCCGCAAGCTCCGCAGAACTCCCAGGCTCCGCAGACGCCGCCGTACCAGTCCCACCAGTGGGACCCCCAGTCGGAGGCGACGCTCCGGTTCGACCCGAAGGCCTACCAGGGAGACCCGCTGAGCGGCCCCGCGCCCGCCGCCAGGACGTGGGACTCGCAGCCGATAGACCCCACGGCGATCTACAAGCCCGAACAACGCCCAGGTCAGGTCACGGATGAGGAAACCCCGGATAGAGAGAGGGTGGGCCCCGGTCAGGATCAGAACATGTCCTGGTACGGTTCCGACCGCCGAGAGCACTGAGCCCCTGGCGGTCACAGCGATCACCTGGTGCAATTGCCGTCGTGGCAGGCACACGACCCACAACCGGGGAGAGCAGGTCTTTCCCCGGATACCAGCATGCCGCTTGACGCCACACCGGGCACGCGCGTGTAATTACACACGTGTTGTTACGCCTTCCTCTGGGTGGGTAAGGGGGAGGCGTTCATAGGGGGGCTCCAATTTTGCGGGCGTGCGGCAGGGAGGTGTGCAGTGGCCGACCTGGTCATCGCACAGGAGAGCATCGCTGAAGAGCAGCTTGGCTGGCAGGAGCGCGCCTTGTGCGCGCAGACCGACCCGGAGGCGTTCTTCCCGGAGAAGGGAGGGTCCACCCGCGAGGCCAAGAAGGTTTGCCGCTCCTGCGAGGTGCGTGCCGAGTGTCTTGAGTACGCGCTCGAACACGATGAGCGGTTTGGAATCTGGGGTGGGTTGTCGGAGCGTGAACGCCGCCGGATCAAGCGTGAGGCGGTCTGAGCCGTCCGGGCACCGGGTGGCTGGAAGGCTTGAGCGCTCTGAGATCCGGACGGTCTGGACGTCCGCGCACCGACGAACACTATGAACACGATGAACACCTGAACACCGGTCGGCACCGACGAGCACCGAAGAACACCGAAGAGGTGCTGAAGAGGTCCGAGCGGTCTGGCAGAAGCATGTGACGCCTCGCGGAGGCGTTTGACGAATATGTCCACGGGGTCACGTGACCGACGGTCGCGTGACCCTTTTTCATGCGCGAGACCAGGGGTAAGACATAGTCAGACAGAGGGTGCCGTATCGTTATCGCGCCGATCACCACCACTCCTGAACACGGGACATATGTCCATCACCGACCCCCCGCACCCCCAGCGCCCCCACCACACCGTCACCGCGATCGTCGTCTCCCACGACGGCTCCCGCTGGCTGGGGGAGACCCTGGAAGCCCTGCTCAGGCAGACCCGCCCGGTGGACCGGGTCGTCGGGGTCGACAACGGCAGCAGGGACGGCAGTGCCGCGTTGCTGACCGCCGCCCTCGGCTCCAGGGCGGTGCTCACCCTGCCGCGCTCGACCGGTTTCGGCGAGGCCGTCGCCGAGGTCCTCGACCGGCTCGGCCCCGGCGGCGGCCGGGAGTGGATCTGGCTGCTGCACGACGACTGCGCCCCGGACGTCCACGCCCTGCGCCTGCTGCTTGAGGCCGCCGACGAGGATCCCAGGGCGGCGGTGCTCGGGCCCAAGCTCCGCGACTGGCTCGACCGGCGGCTCCTGCTGGAGGTCGGCGTCACCGTCGACCGTACCGGCCGCAGGGACACCGGGCTGGAGGCCCGCGAGTTCGACCAGGGGCAGTACGACGGGACCAGGGACGTGCTCTCGGTCTCCACCGCGGGCATGCTGATCCGCAGGGACGTCTGGGACGAGGTCGGCGGGCTCGATCCCGCCCTGCCGCTGTTCCGCGACGACCTCGACCTGTGCTGGCGCGTCAGGACCGCCGGATACCGCGTGCAGAACGTCACCCGGGCGCTCGCCTGGCACGCCGAGGCCGCCACCCGGCGGCGCCGCCGCATCACGGCCAGCGGGGACCACCCCCGCCGCCTGGACCGCCGCAACGCCCTCTTCGTCGTCATGGCGAACCTGCCGCTGCGCCCGCTGCTGTGGGCGCTGGTGCGCAACGCCTTCGGGTCGCTCTTCCGCACGATGCTGTTCCTCGTGGCCAAGCAGCCCGCCAACGCGCTGGACGAGTTCCTCGCGTTCGGCTCGGTGTTCGGCCACCCCATCCGGATGATCAAGGCCAGGCGGGCGCGGGCCAAGGGCCGCAAACAGGGGTACGCGGCGGTCGGCAAGCTCCTCACCCCGCCGGGCGCCGGTTACCGGCGGCTCGTCGACCGGGCCCAGAACTACCTGGCCGGGGGCGGGTTCGTGGAGTCCGCGGGCCGCCACCACGCCGTGGCCGCCTCGCCGCACGCGCAGGAGGAGGGCGAGGAGCTGCTCACCGACGCCGGGGTGATGCAGCGCGTCTTCGGCAACCCCGGCGTCCTGCTCTTCCTGGCGCTCGCCCTGGTCACGCTGGTCGCCGAGCGCGCGGTGACCGGCGGCGCCAGGCTGGGCGGCGGCGCGCTCGTCCCGGTGATCGGCGGGGCCTCCGACCTGTGGGACCTCTACCGCGCGAGCTACCACCAGGTGGGCCTGGGCACCGACGCGTGGGCCCCGCCCTACGTGGCGGTGCTGGCCGTGCTCTCCACGGTGCTGTTCGGCAAGACGTGGCTCGCGGTGTCGCTGCTGCTGCTCGGCTGCGTGCCGCTGGCGGGGATCTCCGCGTACGCGGCCACCCGGTCGATGGTTCCCGGCCGCTGGACCAGGGTCTGGCTGGCCTCCTCGTACGCCCTCCTGCCGGTCGCGACCGGCGCGGTCGCCGCGGGGCGGCTCGGTACCGCGGTGGTCTTCGTGCTGCTGCCCGTCTACGCGGCGCTCGCCACCACCGTGCTCACCGGGGAACGCCGCCGCGCCCGCCGCGCCGCCTGGGGCCTGGGACTCCTCCTGGCCGTCGGCACGGCCTTCGCCCCGCTGGTCTACCCGCTGACCGCGATCCTCGGCGCGCTGGCGGCGCTGGCCTTCCCGCGCAGGGGCGTCGCGGTCTCGATGCTCGTGGCGTTCGCCGTCCCGGTGGCCCTGCTGTTCCCCTGGCTGGCCCAGGTGGTCGCCGACCCCGGGCAGCTCCTGCTGGAGGCCGGGCTGCACCAGCCCGCGCTGGTCGACCCCGCGCTGCCCGCCGGTTCGCTGCTGCTGCTCAGCCCCGGCGGTCCCGGCATGCCGCCGCTCTGGGTGACCGGCGGCCTCCTCGCCGCCTGCCTGCTCGCGCTGCTGATGCGCCGCAACCGGATGGTCATCGCGGTCGGCTGGGGTGTCGCGCTCTTCGGCGTGCTGGTGGCGATCCTGGTCAGCAGGACCACCGTCACCTCGATCAACGGCGACGTCGAGGCCCCCGCCTGGCCGGGGGTGCCGCTGGCCTTCGCCGCCACCGGCATGCTCGTGGTGGCCGCGCTCACCGCCGACAGGGTCGTGGAGTTCCGGGCGGCGGGAGGGCTGCGCAGGGTCGCCGCGTTCGGCGTCGTGCTGGTCGCGTTCTCCACGCCGTTGCTCGCGGCGGGCATGTGGATCGTCAAGGGCGTGGACGGCCCGCTCCGCGGGACCGTGCGCGACGTCGTGCCCGCCCTCGCCGCGGACAACTCCGCGGGCGGCGAACGGACCCTGCTGCTGCGCTCCTCGCCGGGCGGGCTGCTCTTCACCGTGCTGCGCGGTCGTACCCCGGTGGTCGGCGAGGCGGACATCCCCGTCCCCGACGGCCCCAGGGAGCTGGTCCGCGTCGCAGCGGCCGGGCTGGTGTCCGGCAGGGGCAGTGATGACGCCCGGGTCCTCGCCGCCCACGGCGTGCGGTTCGTCGTGGTCACCGCGCCCGTCGATCCGGAGATCAGCCACGCGCTCGACTCGCAGCCCTCGCTGGCGAGGATGAGCCTGTCCCGCTCGGTCGGCGTGTGGCGGCTCACCCAGCCGGTCGCCCTTCCGGTGACCCCGCCCGGCGACCCCTGGCACGGCCGCTGGCTCTGGGCCCAGGGCCTGCTGGTGCTGGTCGTCTCGATCCTGGCCGCGCCCGGCTCGCGTACCGAGTCCGACGAGACCGCCGCCCCCCAGGACCTGCCCGAACCCCGCAGAGAGCTGGCCGCCCGGTGAAATCCCTGATCGAGAACCGGTTCAGCCTGCTGGTGCTGGTCCTGGTGGCCCTGCTCGCCCTGTACGGGGTGGCCTACGCCACCCAGCCGCAGGCCGTCGCCACCCCCGCGCCGGGGTTCGAGAAGGTGCCCGTCGCCTCGGTGACGGCCGTCTGCCCGTCGCCCGGCGACACCTCCGTCGGCGTGGTCGCCCCGCCCGGCAGCCGGGAGCCGGGCTCCGCGACGCTCGTCACCGGGGACAAGACTCTCGCCACCGTCGACGTTCCCGGCCGCCTGTGGCACGGCGAGGTGCCCGCCTCGTCGCCGCCCCTCGTCGTCGCGGCCACCGGGAGCATGGCCGCCGGTCTGGAGGTGGCGCAGACCCGCAGGGAGACGTCGGGCGACCAGCGGGGACTGGCCGGGGCGCGCTGCACCGAGCCGGTGGCGAGCACCTGGCTGGTCGGCCCGGGACCGGCCGCGGCGGACGTCACGCTGTACCTGACCAACGCCGACCTCGCCCCGGCCATCGCGGAGATCATGGTCTACACGGGCGAGGGCCCGGTGTTCGACGACACCGGCGGCGTGTTCACTCTCAAGCCCGGCCAGAGCCGCTCGATCAAGGTCCTGGACCTCGCGCCCTCGGCGCTCACCGTGGCGATCCAGGTCCGTACCAGCTCGGGGCGGGTCACCGCCGCGGCACGAGCGATCATGAACGACGGACGCGGCGTGGACTGGCTGCCGGTCTCCGCCGCCCCCGCCACCCGCGTCGTCGTGCCGGGCATCCCCGGCGGCGGGGGAAAGCGCGAGCTGCTCGTCGCCTCCGCCGAGGAGACCGACACGCTGGTGGAGGTCAAGGCCCTCACCCCCGACGGGACGTACGCGCTCCAGGGCCGCGAGCTCGTCGAGGTGCCCGGGGGGTCCGTCGCCTCCCTCGACCTGTCCACCGGGATCGGCGGCCAGCCGTCCGCGCTGGTGCTCACCTCGGACACCCCGATCGTGGCCGGGCTCGTCGCCACCGGTACGGGGTCGAAGACCGACGTGGCCTTCACCGCCGGGGCCGTCCCGATCGACCTGGGCAGCGTCGTCGCCGACAACCGCGCGGGCGGCAAGCTGACGTCCCGGCTGCTGCTGACCGCGCCGGACACGCCGGGTACGGTCAGCGTGCAGGTGGTTCCGCGCGAGGGCGAGCCGCGCGAGCCGTTCCAGGTGGAGATCGCCGCCGCGCGGACCAAGCAGGTCACGCTCAAGAAGGTGGACGGGCCCTTCGCGGTGGTCGTGCAACCGCTGCCCGGCTCGGGGCCGGTCTACGGCGGGCGCGTCATGGACGAGCGGCTCAAGAGCGGGCTGGCGCTGACCGTGCAACCGCTCGCCCCGGCCCGCATGTGGGCGCTGATCCCGCCGATCGCCGAGTCCGCCGCGACCGTCCTCCCCTGAGCCGTTTTGGCAGGGGAGGCGGCGGGTCAGTCGTGGTCGTCGAAGCCGGGGTCGACCGACTCGGGGGAGAGCCCGAACAGGCCCGCGACCTGCTCGACCACCGCCTCGTGCACCATCGCGCCCAGGTGGTCGCGGTCGCGCGCCCTGCTCTCCAGGGGGCGACGGTAGATGATCACAACGGCGGGGCGGGTCCCCGCGGCGGGCTCCGCCCGTCCGAACGGGATGGGCTCGCCGGTCAGCGGCCCGGGGCCGTCGCCCAGCTCGCTGATCGGCGGGACCTCCTCGACCGCGAACTCCACGGCGGACAGCTGCTTGGCCCACCGGGGCTTGAGCCGGTCGACGGCGTCCAGGACAAGATCGTCGAATCGCTCGCTGCGGGCTTTGGCGATCGGCACGTGCGAGGGCGCCAGCGGGCCACGCAGGCCGCGACCATGTCGGTCGCGCCTGCGGGGAGGACGGGGTCTGCCGGGTGCCGGGCTCACGGCCCCAGCTTAGACGTGACCCGTACGAGGGCGGGAGGTGCCGTGACCGGAGCGCGGGCGGACGGGAGGCGCGACGGCGGGTACGCGGGCGAGGGAAGAGGGCGGAGGGAGGTCTGCGAACGGGTGGGGCGAACACGGAAGGGCGAGCGAGGAGAGGGCAGGGGGAGGCGTGCGAACGGGTGGGGCGGCACGGGAGGGCGAGCGAGGAGAGGCGCGAGGGGAAGGCGTGCGAACGGGTGTGGCGGCGCGGGAGGGCGAGTGCGGAGAGGCGCGAGGGGGAGGCGTGCGGACAGGAGGTGTAAGCCGTACAGGCGGGTGGAAGCCGGGACACGTGTCCGAATTGTGGCGACACGCTCGTTAAGAGCGCTCAGATAGTGGCGCCCCGGACGCTTACCGGATACGGTCCCACCGTGAGCCCCGTCCGCCGCTGTTCCCGCACCGCGTGCAGTCAGCCTGCCGTTTTCACGCTCACGTACGTCTACGCCGATTCGACCGCTGTTCTCGGACCCTTGGCGACGTACGCCGAGCCGCACTGCTACGACCTGTGTGCCGAGCACGCCGAGCGGCTCACCGCCCCCCGAGGCTGGGAGGTGGTCCGCCTGCCGACCGACGGCGCACCGCCGAGCACCGACGACCTGGAGGCCCTCGCCAACGCGGTCCGCGAGGCGGCCAGGCCCGCGCCGAGCGGCGGCACCGAGCCGGTCGGCCAGGGGGTCGAGGTCGGCCGCCGAGGCCATCTGAGAGTGCTCCGCTCCGCCCAGCCCCAGCGCGACCGCTGACCCTACTAGGCTGGGGTGTCACGAACACGACGCAAAGGGTGGAGCTGGAGTGGGCGACCTCGCCAAGATCTTCAAGGCGTACGACGTTCGTGGCGTCGTGCCGGACGAGTTCGACGAGGAGACCGCCGAGGCGGTCGGCGCGGCCTTCGTGGAGGTGACCGGGGCCGAGACCGCCGTCGTGGCGTACGACATGCGCGAGTCGTCGGTGCCCCTGGCCGACGCCTTCACCCGGGGGGCGACCTCGCGGGGGGCCGACGTGATCAACGCGGGCCTGGGCTCCACCGACCTGCTCTACTACGCGAGCGGCAGCCTCGGGCTGCCCGGGGTGATGTTCACCGCGAGCCACAATCCGGCCCGCTACAACGGCATGAAGATGTGCAGGGCGGGTGCCGTGCCGATCGGCGGCGCCACCGGGCTCGCCGAGATCCGCGACCGGGCCGCCGAGATCCTGGCCTCGGGCGCCCTCGGCGGCGCGGGGGGCGGGACGGTCTCCGGGCGCGACCTGCTGCGCGGCTACGCCGACCACCTGCGCACCCTGGTCGACCTGTCCGGCATCCGGCCGCTGCGGGTCGTGGTCGACGCGGGCAACGGGATGGGCGGGCACACGGTCCCGACGGTGTTCGAGGGGCTGCCCGTCGAGCTGACCGCCCTCTACTTCGAGCTCGACGGCACCTTCCCCAACCACGAGGCCAACCCCATCGAGCCCGACAACCTGCGCGACCTGCAGAAGGCCGTGCTCAACGTGGGCGCCGACATCGGGCTGGCCTTCGACGGCGACGCCGACCGCTGCTGGGTCGTCGACGAGCGCGGCGAGTCCGTCTCCCCGTCCACGATCACCGCGCTGGTCGCGGTCCGCGAGCTGGGCAGGCACCCCGGGGCCACGATCATCCACAACCTGATCACCTCCAGCGGCGTCCCGGAGATCGTCGCCGAGCACGGCGGACGTCCGGTCCGCACCCGGGTGGGACACTCGTTCATCAAGGCCGAGATGGCCGCGACCGGCGCGGTCTTCGGTGGCGAGCACTCCGCCCACTACTACTTCAAGGACTTCTGGTTCGCCGACTCCGGCATGCTGGCCGCGCTGCACGTGCTGGCCGCGCTGGGCGAGCAGGAGAGGCCGCTCTCGGACATCCTCGCCGCGTACACCCGCTACGCGGCCTCCGGGGAGATCAACAGCACGGTCGCCGACCAGGGCGCGGCGACGAGGCGGGTCCGGGAGATCTTCGCCACCCGCGACGGCGTCACCTTCGACGAGCTGGACGGCCTGACCGTCTCCGGCCCCGGATGGTGGTTCAACCTCCGTCCGTCCAACACAGAGCCGCTGCTCAGGCTGAACGCCGAGGCGGCCGACGAGATTCAGATGGCAGCGATCAGGGACGAGGTCCTTGCTGTCGTGAGGAGCTGAACGAGTGAAGATCGACGACTGGCTGCTGGAGATCCTGGCCTGTCCCAACTGCAAGTCCCCCCTGCGAGCCGAACCCGAGGTGGACGAGCTGTCCTGCACCTCCGCCTCGTGCGGCCTGGTCTATCCGGTCCGGGACGACATCCCGGTCCTGCTGGTCGACGAGGCCCGGAAGTCGTGAACTGGGAGCCCGATCGGCTCGACGACCAGAAACAACTGGCCGAGGGCGACCCGGCGGGCATGCTGCGGGCGGTGGCCGACTCGGCCGCGCAGGTCCGCACCTCCCGCAGGGCCGCTCTGGAGTCCGGCCTGTCCTCGCTCGCCGGGGACGGCCGGCCCCGGGCGGTCGTGGTCGCCGGGGTGGGCGGTTCGGGCATCGCCGGTGACATCCTCGACGTGGTGTGCGGCCACGGCGCCCCGCTGCCGATCGTGACCGTCAGATCCCACCGGCTGCCCGGCTGGATCGGCGCGACCGACCTGGTGATCGCGGTGTCGCGCTCGGGCAGGACCGAGGAGACGCTCGCGGTGGCCGCGGAGGCGGTCCGCCGGGGTTGCCGCCTGCTCGCCGTCGGCGGTGCCGACTCGCCGCTCCACGCGATCGCCAGGCAGGCGGGGGCGCCGTTCGTGCCCGTCGCGGGCGGCGGGCAGGCGCGCGCCGCGCTGTGGGCGCTGTCGGTCCCGCTGGTCGTCGCCGCCGCCGGGCTCGGCCTGGTCGAGGCCGGGGAGGAGGTGTTCGAGGAGGTGGCCAAGCGCCTTGAGGACCTCGCCCACCGCTGTCGCCCGGCGAGCGAGTCGTTCATCAACCCGGGCAAGTCACTCGCCATGGAGCTCGCCGAGACCGTGCCGATGATCTGGGGATCCTCCCCGCTGGCGGCCGTCGCGGCCCGCAGGTGGGCCGGTCAGTTCAATACGAACGGCAAGTATCCGGCGATGTGGGGTGAGCTCCCCGGGGCCGGTCACGACCAGGTGGCCGTTCTCGACGGCCCGCTCGCCCAGCGCGACATCTTCGCCGACGAGAGCGGCAGGTCGCTCCGGCTGTTCGTGCTGCGCGACGTGGAGGAGCACCCCAGGGTCGCCCGGCAGCGGGAGGTGTCGGTGCGGCTGGCGGAGGATCGCGGCGTTCCGGTCACGCAGCTCGCCGCGGAGGGGGCGCACCCGCTGGAGCGGCTCGCCACGTTGATCGCGCTCGGGGATTTCGCGAGTACGTACCTCGCCCTCGGGTACGGGATCGACCCGGCCACTGTGTCGGCGATCACAGAACTCAAGGCAAGGGTTTCGCAATAGGATCCTTGTCCTGTCTTCCCTGACCGAACAAGCTTTCTTGACCAACGAGCTGAGCGGAGGCTGCCGTGAGCGCGGGCGGCGGTACTAAGGCAATCATCGCGGCGTTGGCGGCCAACCTGGCGATCGCCGTGGCCAAATTCGTGGCGTTTCTCTTCACGGGTTCGTCATCGATGATCGCCGAGTCGGTCCACTCGGTGGCCGACTCGGGCAACCAGGCGCTGCTGCTCCTGGGCGGCAAGCGCGCGCAGCGGGCGCGCACGCCCCAGCACCCCTTCGGCTACGGCCGGGAGCGCTACTTCTACGCGTTCGTGGTGGCGGTGGTGCTGTTCACCATCGGCGCGGTGTTCTCCCTCTACGAGGGCATCCACAAACTCTCCGCCAACGAGCAGCTGGAGTCCCCCCAGTGGGCCTTCGGCGTGCTGATCTTCGCGATCATCGCAGAGTCGTTCTCGTTCAGGACGGCGATCATCGAGTCCAACCACGTCCGGGGAAACCAGTCGTGGGTGCAGTTCATCCGCCGCTCCAAGTCGCCCGAGCTGCCGGTCATCGTGCTTGAGGACCTGGGCGCGCTGCTCGGCCTGATCTTCGCGCTCTTCGGCGTGACCATGGCCGTGGTGACCAAGAACCCCGTCTGGGACGGGATCGGCACCATCATGATCGGCGTCCTGCTCGCGGTGATCGCGATCATCCTGGCGATCGAGACCAAGTCGCTGCTGCTCGGCGAGGGCGCGGGCCCCGAGGTCGAGACCCGCATCGCGGACGCCCTGGAGAGCGCGCCCGAGGTGACCCGGATCATCCACATGCGCACCCTCCACCTGGGCCCCGAGGAGATCCTGGTCGCGGCCAAGATCGCGGTGGACCACGACGACACGGCCGCCGACGTGGCCCGCGGCATCGACGAGGCCGAGCAGCGCATCCGCGCGGCCGTCCCGGAGGCCCGCGTCATCTACCTGGAGCCCGACCTCGACAGGAGCAGCGTCAACGGCGCCGTCTGACCCCGGGGCCCACGGGTTCTGAAGAGACGGGGACCCCGGCGCACACGCCGCCGGGGTCCCCGTGCTTTTCCCTGATGGTTCAGTCGTGCGGGACGACCAGGCCCGACTCGTAGGCGTGGATCACCGCCTGGGTGCGGTCGCGCAGGCCCAGCTTGGCCAGCAACCGGGCCACGTGGGTCTTCACCGTGTGCTCGGTGACCACGAGGTGGGCCGCGATCTCGGCGTTGGACAGGCCCCTGGCGACCAGGCGCAGCACCTCGCCCTCGCGCGGGGTGAGCGGGCTGCCGGTCGGCATCGGCCGCCGCTGCCGGGAGAACTCCGAGATCAGCCGCCTGGTGATCCTCGGGGCGAGCAGCGCGTCGCCGCGCGCCACGATCCTGACCGCCTCGGCCAGGTCGTTCGCCCGGACGTCCTTGAGCAGGAATCCGCTCGCCCCCGCGATGAGCGCGTCGTACACGTAGTCGTCCAGGTCGAACGTGGTGATGATGATCACCTTGGTCGTCTCGGTCTCCAGGATCCGGCGGGTCGCCTCGATCCCGCTCATCCCGGGCATCCGGACGTCGAGGAGGGCGACGTCCGGACGGATCTCCCGCGCCAGCCGTACGGCCTGTTCCCCGTCGGGGGCGGTGCCCGCGACGGTGAGGTCGGGCTGCGCGCCGATCACCGCCGCGAATCCGCGCAGCACGATCGGCTGGTCGTCGGCGATCAGCACCCGGATCGGCGTGCCCGCCGTCCCGCGGTCGTCGTGGATGCGGCCGGGGGAGAGGGCTCTCGCGGGGACGGTCATTCCAGCGGGAGCCCGGCACGGACCAGGAAGCCACCGGCCGACCCCGGGCCGGCCCCGAACCAGCCGCCGAGGGCGAGGGCGCGCTCGCGCATGCCGACCAGGCCGTGCCCGTCCGGAGTGTCCCGCGAGGGGCCGGGGCCGTCGTCGGTGATCCGCAGCACCAGCAGGGCCGGACGGTAGGTCAGCTCGATCGACACCCGGGCGCCGGGCGCGTGGATCCTGGCGTTGGTCAGCGCCTCCTGGACGATCCGGTAGGCCGAGACGTCCACGGCCTGGGGTACCGGCACCTTCTCGCCGACCACGTCGAGGTCCACCTCGCCGTCGTGCTCTTCGAGGAGTTCCGGGAGCCGGGCCAGCCCCGGCTGCGGCGCGGTCTCCGGGGCGGTCGTGACGTCGGCGCGCAGCACGCCGAGCAGGCGGCGCATCTCGGTGAGCGTGCCGCGCGCCGAGGCGGCGATGTCGGCGAACTCCCGCCTGGCCTGGTCGTCCAGGTTCTTGAGGGTGTAGGGCGCGGTCTCCGCCTGGACGGCGATCATCGAGACCGAGTGGGCCACGATGTCGTGCATCTCCCGCGCGATCCTGGCCCGCTCGGCCGTCGCCGCGTGTTCCCCGAGCCTTTCCAGGTTGTCCGCCCGTATCTCCACGAGCTCCGTGTGGCTCAGGTGCAGGTTGGACAGGAGGGTCAGGGCGCCGACCATGGCCGCTCCCAGCAGGACGAAGGGGCTCACCGTACCCCCGCCCGCGTACCAGCCGGCCGCCAGGAGCAGGAGCGTGACCGATCCGCCGGCGATCCACGCCGTGTGGTGGTCCAGCTGCCTGACGATCGTGTAGAAGCACAGCAGGACGGCCGCGTACGCCGCGACCGGCAGGTCGCCGGGCGTGATCCCACCGGCGAGCAGGCCCGCGGTGCCGGTCAGCACGAGGGCGGACGACAGTCTCGGCGTGATCCGGCGGGCCATGAGCGGCACCGTCGCCAGGATGGCCATGACGATCCGGACCGCCGGGTCGTGCATCCACGACGCCGGCGTCACGGCCCCCGGTGTCTCGGAGGAGAGGAACCACGAGAGAAGCTCGGCCCCCTGTGTCCCTTCGAGGGAGAAGAACTGCATGAGAAGTACGACGCTGAGAACGCCACCCACCGCGATGTCGATGAGCAGGAGCCCGGTGGCGACCGGCGGCTTCAGGTTCCGGGCGAACCGTTCTTCCCGAGGAAGCGAGGTGGTCAGATCCATGAGGGAATTGTGGTGATCCGCGAAGCCGCTGTCGTCACTCCCGGGAGCGACGTTGGAGCAGGCGCAGCGCCTTCTCCTTCTCGAAGTCCAGTGCCCTGCGGGGTGCCTGCAGACGGCCGATCCGCAGCCCCAGATCCCGTACGGCCTGCGCGACGGCGGGCTCGCTCAGTGTCCGCAGCGCGAAGGCCAGCTCGGCGGGAGAGATGTCGAACCGCTTCTCCAGCTCGACACTCTGGGCGACGGCCGAGAGCTCGTCGGGGCCGAACCGCCGGTGCGCGCCCTCGTTCCTGATCGGGGGGAGCAGCCCGAGCGCCTCGCGGTAGCGGAGCATCCGGGGGGACATGCCCAGCCTCCTGGCGGCCTCGGTGATCCGCATCGGCGACCTCTTTCCAGCGCTTTTCCGGGAAACCTTACATTCTTGTGTCAGGTTACCCGCTCTGGAGGTGCGCGGAGCCCTTCCGGCCGCCTAAACTCGACATACATCGACTGTTCCGGTGGAGCGGCGGGCCCGGCCCCAGAGCGAAGCACGATCGCGAGACAAGCGCGACGGGCGAGGGCGTGAGGCGAACGCCGCCCATCAACCAGAGGGGTAACCACACATGGACTTCAAGGTCGCCGACCTCTCCCTTGCGGCCTTCGGCCGCAGGGAGATCCAGCTCGCCGAGCACGAGATGCCGGGCCTGATGGCCGTTCGCAGGGAATACGCCGCGGCCCAGCCGCTGGCCGGTGCGAAGATCATGGGCTCGCTGCACATGACCATCCAGACCGCCGTGCTCATCGAGACCCTGGTCGCGCTCGGCGCCGAGGTCCGCTGGGTGAGCTGCAACATCTTCTCCACCCAGGACCACGCCGCCGCCGCCGTGGTCGT
Organism: Streptosporangium sp. H13245; assembly: GCF_055690525.1. Taxonomy (NCBI): domain Bacteria; kingdom Bacillati; phylum Actinomycetota; class Actinomycetes; order Streptosporangiales; family Streptosporangiaceae; genus Streptosporangium; species Streptosporangium sp. H13245. Next base: position 64,589 of record NZ_JBSZKT010000010.1, read on the forward strand.
CGGCCCCGAGGGCACTCCGGAGGACCCCAAGGGCGTCCCGGTCTTCGCCTGGAAGGGCGAGACCCTGGAGGAGTACTGGTGGTGCACCGAGCAGGCCCTGACGTGGCCCGGTAGCGACGGCCCCAACATGATCCTCGACGACGGCGGCGACGCCACCATGCTCGTCCACAAGGGCAGCGAGTACGAGAAGGCCGGAGCCGTGCCCAGCGGCGACGAGAACGACCCGGAGGAGTGGGGCGTCGTCCTCGAACTGCTCCGCCGCACGGTCACCGACGAGGGCCGCTGGACCCGGGTCGCCTCGCAGATCAAGGGCGTCACCGAGGAGACCACCACCGGCGTGCACCGCCTGTACGAGATGTTCAAGACCGGCACGCTGCTCTTCCCGGCGATCAACGTCAACGACTCGGTGACCAAGTCCAAGTTCGACAACAAGTACGGCTGCCGCCACTCGGTGCTCGACGGCCTCAACCGCGCCACCGACGTGCTCATCGGCGGCAAGGTGGCGCTCGTCGCCGGATACGGCGACGTCGGCAAGGGCTGCGCCGAGGCCCTCAAGGGCCAGGGCGCCCGCGTCATCGTCACCGAGATCGACCCGATCTGCGCGCTCCAGGCGGCCATGGACGGCTTCCAGGTCACCACGCTGGACGAGGTCGTCGGACTCGTCGACATCTTCGTCACGACGACCGGCAACTTCAACATCATCACGGCCGACCACATGGCCCGGATGAAGCACAACGCGATCGTGTCCAACATCGGGCACTTCGACAACGAGATCGACATGGCCGGGCTGGCCAGGATCCCGGGCATCGAGAAGACCGAGGTCAAGCCGCAGGTCCACACCTGGCGCTTCCCCGACGGCAAGCAGATCATCGTGCTCGCCGAGGGCCGCCTGATGAACCTGGGCTGCGCCACCGGCCACCCCTCGTTCGTCATGTCCAACTCCTTCACCAACCAGGTGATCGCGCAGATCGAGCTGTTCGCCAAGACCGACGAGTACCCGATCGGCGTCTACGTGCTGCCCAAGCACCTGGACGAGAAGGTCGCGCGCCTGCACCTCGACGCCCTGGGCGTGAAGCTCACCACGCTCACCAAGTCCCAGGCCGAGTACATCGGCGTGGACGTCGAGGGACCCTACAAGTCCGACCACTACCGTTACTGACATCCGCGGCCGAGTTTCACCGGGCCCCCGCGACGTCGCGGGGGCCTTCGGGCGATTCCGGGGTTCGGGCGAGATCTGGGGAGACACGTGGACAGCGCCGACAGCGCTCTGGTGGCCGCGGGGGAGCTGAGGATCGGGTGGGCGGCGCGGGCGATGCCGGTGCTCACCGCCCTCGGTGAGCGGTTCGCCGCCGAGCGGCCCTTCGACGGGCTGCGGATCGCCGCGTGCCTGCACGTCACCGCCGAGACCGCCGTGCTCATGGGCACCCTCAAGGCGGGCGGTGCCGAGATCGCCCTGGCCGCGTCGAACCCCCTGTCCACCCAGGACGACGTCGCCGAGGCGCTCCGTGACTACGGCGTCGTCGTGCACGCGCAGGCCGGGGTGACCATGGACGCCTACTACCGCCACATCCACCAGGCGCTCGACATCGTCCCGGACATCGTCCTGGACGACGGCTGCGACCTGGTCAACATCCTGCACACCGAGCGGACCGAACTGCTGGAGACGGTCTCCGGGGGGTGCGAGGAGACCACCACCGGGATCATCAGGCTCCGGCAGATGGCCGCGGAGAAGGCCCTCAGGTTCCCCGTGGTGGCGGTCAACGACACGCGGACGAAGCGGATGTTCGACAACCGCTACGGCACCGGCCAGTCGACCATGGACGGGATCATGCGCGCCACGAACACCCTGCTCGCGGGCAAGACCGTGGTGGTCGCCGGGTTCGGCTACTGCGGCCGGGGCGTCGCCGAGCGGGCCAGGGGCCTGGGGGCGCGGGTCGTGGTGACCGAGATCGACCCGGTCAAGGCGCTGGACGCCTCACTGCAGGGCTACGACGTACGGTCGATGGCGGCGGCGGCCCGCGCCGGGGACGTGTTCGTCACGGTCACCGGCAACCGCGACGTGATCAGGGGCGAGCACCTGGCGGAGATGAAGGACGGCGCGATCCTGGCCAACGCCGGGCACTTCGACGTCGAGATCGACGTCCGCGCCCTGGACGACCTGGCGCACGCCGTGCACCGGGGGGTGCGTCCCAACACCGACGAGTACGTCCTCGCCGACGGCCGCAGGCTCCTGCTGCTCGCCGAGGGCCGCCTGGTGAACCTGACCGCGGCCGAGGGGCATCCCGCCGCCGTCATGGACATGTCCTTCTCCGCGCAGGTGCTCTCGGTGGCGTGGCTGGTCCGAGAGCGGGCGCGGCTGGAGCCGGGGGTCTACGACGTGCCGGGGGAGGTCGACGTGGAGGTGGCGCGGCTCAAGCTGGCCGCGGCCGGGATCGAGATGGACGAGCTCACCCCCGACCAGGAGGAGTACCTCCACTCGTGGCGGCTCGGCTCGTAGTCAGGGACGTACGCCTGTCGTCCGGGGTTTTCGAGAAGGATGTCCGGGCCGGAGGGGCTTCGAGCTCGGCCTCCGGGCCGGGGAGCGTCAGAGCTCGGCCTGCATCTCCCGCATCCTGCGGATCTCGGCGCTCTGGGTGGCCGAGACGTCGTTGGCCAGCTCCTCGATCCGCTGGTGCGAGCCGGAGATCAGGACCTGCTCGGACATCGTGAGCGCGCCCTGGTGGTGCGCGGTCATGAGCTGCAGGAAGAGCCGGTCGAAGTCCTTGCCGGAGGCGGCCTTGAGCGCCTCCATCTGCTCGGGCGAGGCCATGCCGGGCATGCTGTCGTGCTCGGTGTGGTGCTCGGGAGCCCGCATGCCCTGCTGCTGGAGCCAGGAGATCATGAACTGGATCTCCGGCGCCTGCGAGTCCTTGATGCGCGAGGCCAGGCCCTTCAGCCTGGTGTGCTCGGCCCTGGTCGGGGCGAGGGAGGCCATGTCGAGGGCCTGCCGGTGGTGGACGACCATGTTCTGGACGTACGTCACGTCGGCCGCGTTGGCGGTGGGCGAGGGCACGAGGGTGGCGGCCTCGCTCGGGCCGACGGTCCTGGCGACCTCGCCCGGCCTGCCGGGGACGATCACCGGCGCCGAGGCCTGGGGGGACGGGGCCGGTTCGGGCTCCGCGCTGCACGCGCTGAGAGACAGGGCGGCGATCACGGCGATGAGCGCGACGCGCACCCGGCCTCCTTCGTGAATGTCCAGTAGCGAAAGACCGTAACCCCTGCTGGTGCGGTCCGTAAAGACCGCACACCGGTAACAGTTGCTGACACTGTGACGGCTTGCCTGACGACCGTACAGCATGAACCATTTAACCGTTTATGCACCTTTTATTGGGTGCATGTGTCAAGGAGGTTCACGAGTGTCCACCCCCCTCAGGAAGGGCCTGACCGGCCGGTTCCTGTTCGTGGCCGGGGTCGCCGTCGCGACGGCGCTCGCCGCGTTCCCCGCGCAGGCAGCCGACATCCCGGCACCCGGTGAGATCGCCAAGAGCGCGAACATCGAGCATGTCCTCAACGTCGTCAAGCCCGCCGCGCTGACGGACATCAACACCGACATGGCGTTCCAGGGCGACTACGCCTACGTCGGCAACTACACCGGCTTCTCGATCTACGACATCAAGAGGCCCACCAGGACCTCACTGGTCAGCTCGGTGGTCTGCCCCGGCGGGCAGATGGACATGGCGGTCTACGGAGACCTGCTGTTCGCCGCGGTCGACTCCTCGCGCAACAACGACTCCTGCAGCAGCGTCGGCCAGAGCGCGGCGACCAAGGAGTCGTGGGAGGGCATCCGGATCTTCGACGTCAAGGACAAGAAGAACCCCAAGTACATCAAGTCCGTCGAGACCAACTGCGGCTCGCACACCCTGACCCTGGTCCCGGGCAAGGGCAGGGACCGCAAGAACGTCTACGTGTACGTCTCCTCGTACAGCCCGAACGCGTCGTTCCCCGACTGCCAGCCGCCGCACGACAAGATCTCGATCGTGAAGGTGCCGCTGCGTGACCCGGCCTCCGCCGCGGTCGCCGCCACGCCGGTCCTGTTCCCCGACGGCGGCAACCCGGGTGAGACCCTGCCCTACCCGGAGCGCACCTCGGCCACCTCCGGCTGCCACGACATCACCGCGTACCCGGAGAAGGACATCGCCGCCGGAGCCTGCATGGGTGAGGGCGTCCTGATGGACATCTCCAACCCGCTCCAGCCGAAGGTCACCGCCACTGTCCGCGACGACCAGAACTTCGCGTTCTGGCACTCGGCGACCTTCAACAACGAGGGCACCAAGGTGATCTTCACCGACGAGCTCGGCGGCGGCACCTCGGCCACCTGCAACGAGGCGATCGGTCCGAACCGCGGCGCCAACGCGTACTACGACATCAAGCGCGGTCAGCTCACCTTCAAGAGCTACTTCAAGATCGCCCGCCACCAGGCCGACACCGAGAACTGTGTCGCGCACAACGGCTCGCTGATCCCGGTCAAGGGCAAGGACATCATGGTCCAGGCCTGGTACCAGGGCGGCATCTCGGTCGTCGACTTCACCGACTCGTCCAAGCCGCAGGAGATCGCGTTCTTCGAGCGCGGCCCCGACAACACCGCCCCCGCGCTCAGCGGCGGCTTCTGGTCGGCGTACTACTACAACGGCTACATCTACGGCAGCGACTTCAACCTCGGCCTCGACGTCCTGAAGATCCACGACAGGCGTACGGACAAGGCCGAGCGGGTCGAGTTCGACATCCTGAACGCGCAGACCCAGGCGTCCTACCGCGAGGGTGGCCACGGTCACGGCCACGACGACGACCACGGTCACGGCGGCCACGGTCACTGATCTCTGACGGCGGTCATGGCCACTGACCTCTGACAACGGCCACGGCCCCATCGGCGGAAGGCCACCGGGAGCTCGACGAGCGCCCGGTGGCCTTCGTGCGTCCCGGCCGGGAAAGCCCGGCGGATGACGGAAGGGACATCGACCGTAAACTTTTCCGGGGCCTTAGTAAAGAGATCGCCTCATATTTTATTGTGACAAAGTCATGCTCCGTTGGACCGGCTGTCAGGAGGGGCGATTTGCTAATTTATGCATGCCTTATGTCCGCTCCAAGGAGGCACCCGAGTGTTCGCTCCCCGAAGGACCGTCCGGGCGTTGGTAGTGGCGGCCACGGCCGCCGCGATGCTGATGTCCACGGTCTCGGCCCAGGCCGCCGACATTCCCCCGCCCGGCGAGGTCGTCACCAGCCCCAACGTGACGCACGTGGGCACCCTGCCCAAGCTCCCCGGCCTTGAGGCCACCACCAACAGCGACATCGCCTTCCAGGGCGACTACGCCTATGTTGGCAACTACGGCGGCTTCTCGATCTACGACATCAGGAACCCGAGGCGCGCCCAGCTCGTCAGCGGCGTCCTGTGCCCCGGCTCCCAGATGGACGTGTCGGTCTACGGCGACCTGCTGTTCGCCGCGGTCGACAACTCCCGCAGCGACGACTCCTGCAACAGCGTCGCCCAGCCGGCCAGCGTGAAGGAGTCGTGGGAGGGGGTCCGGATCTTCGACATCAAGGACAAGAAGAACCCCAAGTACATCAAGTCCGTCGAGACCAACTGCGGCTCCCACACCCTGACGCTCGTTCCCGGCAAGGCCAGGGACCGTAAGAACGTCTACCTCTACGCCTCCTCGTACAACCCGAACGCCACGTTCCCCGACTGCCTGCCGCCGCACGACAAGATCTCGGTCATCAAGGTGCCGCTGCGCACCCCGACCGCCGCGGCCGTGGTCAAGACGCCGGTCGTCTTCCCCGACGGCGGCAACGAGACGCAGCCGGGCCTGCTGCTGCCGACCAGCGGCTGCCACGACATCACCGTCTACGCGGAGAAGGACATCGCGGCCGGGGCCTGCATGGGTGACGGCGTCCTGTTCGACATCTCCGACCGGGAGAACCCGGTGATCACCGCGCGGGTCACCGACCCGAACTTCGCGTTCTGGCACTCGGCGACGTTCAACAACGAGGGCACCAAGGTGATCTTCACCGACGAGCTCGGCGGCGGCGGCGCGGCCACCTGCAACGAGGCCACCGGCCCGAACCGCGGCGCCAACGCCTACTACGACATCAGGCGCGGCAAGCTGGTCTTCAAGAGCTACTTCAAGATCACCCGCTACCAGGCCGACACCGAGAACTGTGTCGCGCACAACGGCTCGCTGATCCCGGTCAAGGGCAAGGACATCATGGTCCAGGCCTGGTACCAGGGCGGCGTCGCCTTCGTGGACTTCACCGACTCGTCCCGTCCGAAGGAGATCGGCTACTTCGAGCGCGGCCCCGAGCCCGACGGCGGAGGCGGCGGCATCTGGTCCGCGTACTACTACAACGGCTACGTCTACGCCAGCGACTTCCGCAGGGGTCTGGACGTCCTCAAGATCGACGACCGTCGCACCGACCCGGCCAAGGGCGTCCGCCTGGACCGGCTGAACGTGCAGACCCAGGCCTCCTACGGAGGGCACGGTCACCACTGATCGTCCGGCGCGGCCGTCCCTGAGAGGGGACGGCCGCCCATGAGGAACCTGCTAGACGCGTGAGGAAAGGGGCGGCGGGCCTTCCCGCCGCCCCTTTCCCATTGCCGAACGGGGAGACGGGGAGGTCAGGCGGGAGGGACGAAGCCACCGGGCGTGGGGTCGGGCTCCCGCGCGGGGGACCCGCCCGCAGGCGGCGGAGGCGGGGGAGGCGCCGGATGCGGTGGCCCCGCCGGGGGCGGGAGCGGGATCCGCGGCTGGGACGGCCGGTGGTCGGGCCGCGCGTGAGGCTGAGACGCCGATCCGGGAGGCGCGTACGGAGCGGGAGGGTACGGCTGACCTCCGGGGGCGGGAGGCGCGTACGGCCCGCCTGTGGCCCCGGGAGGCGCGTACGGGTGAGGCTGGAACGACGGCGCGTGAGCCGGGTGAAACTGGGGCGCCGACGACGGAGAAGGGGGCGGGGCCTGGCCGGGGTGCTGCCGATCGGTCCACTGCTGGGCCGGATGGTGCGCGCCCGTCCGCTGGGCCAGGCGCGCCTGCTCGCGGCGGCGGCGCTCGGCCAGGACGGCGGTCAGGTAGGCGAACGGCGGCACACCGGGCGGCGCGGGCGGGGAGACGAAGGCCGACATCTCGGTGGCGATGCGCACGCCCATCTCGTGCTGGACGGCGGGGGCCAGGTCGTGCCAGCGCATGAGGTACTGCCTCGCGGTGGCCGCGACCTGCTCGGGCAGCCGCGACAGCTCCAGCGTCGCCGCCCACGGGGCGAGCATCGGCGGCATGTCCAGCGGCGGCCCGTACTGCCGGGGGGCCCGTTCGGAGATCACGATGGTGCCGGAGAAGAGGTCGCCGAGCCGCTTGCCCTTCTCCGAGACGAGCGAGCTGATCAGCGCGGGGGCGCCGCTGAGCATCCAGAACTCCAGGACCCCCGCCAGCCCGCGGAACAGGGCCTGCCGGAACCGCTCGGGGCCGCCGTCGTCGCTGACGACCCGGAGCCCGAGCGCGAGCTTGCCCAGGCTGCGCCCGCGCGTGAGCGTCTCGAAGGCCACCGGGTAACCGACGATCACGAGCACGGTGAGCACGATGTAGACCATCGTCGTCAGCGCCGGATCGCTCAGGAACCCCAGGCTGCCGACGAGCAGGGAGGCGCCCAGCAGCGTCAGGACCTGGAGCGTCATGTCGATCAGCAGCGCCGCGGCCCTGCTCGGGAGCTGGGCCACGCGGACCTCGACGACCACGGCCTCGCCGGTTACGACATCGGACACAATCAGCACCCTACCTTCGACTGGATAGGCTGCCCGCGTGGACATCGACGCCTTCGTCACCGCGCACCGGCCCGCCTGGGATCGTCTTGAGCACCTGGTCCGGCGGCGCGGCTCGCTGGACGGCGCCGAGGTCGATGAGCTGGTCGACCTCTACCAGCGGGTGGCCACGCACCTGTCCCTCGTCCGCTCGGCCTCCGCCGACCCGATCCTGGTGGGCCGCCTGTCGGCGCTCGTCGCCCGCGCCCGCTCCGCCGTGACCGGGGCGCACACCCCGGCCTGGCGGGAGTTCGTCCGCTTCTTCACGGTCTCCTTCCCGGTGGTCGCCTACCGGGCCCGCTGGTGGTGGCTGGCCACGAGCGTCGCGTTCCTGCTGGTCGCCACGGTCGTCGCGGTCTGGGTGGGGGAGAACCCCGCCGTCCAGGCGGCGATCGCCACCCCCGAGGAGATCACCCAGCTCGTCGAGCACGACTTCGCCGACTACTACTCGGAGAACCCGGCGACCTCCTTCGCCGGGCAGGTCTGGGTCAACAACGCCTGGGTCTCCATGCAGGTCATCATCATGTCCATCCTGCTCGGCCTGCCGATCCCGTACGTCCTGTGGGAGAACGCGCTCAACGTGGCCGTCTCCGCCGGGCTGATGGCCTCGCGCGGCAAGCTCGACATCTTCTTCGGGCTGATCACCCCGCACGGCCTGCTGGAGCTGACCGCGGTGTTCCTCGCCGCGGCCGTCGGCATGCGCCTCGGCTGGACGGTCGTCGACCCCGGCCCGCGCAGGCGCGCCGAGGCCCTGGCCGAGCAGGGCAGGGCCGTGATGAGCGTGGCCCTCGGCCTGGTCGTGGTGCTGCTCGTCTCCGGGCTGATCGAGGGCCTGGTCACCCCCTCGGGGCTGCCCACCTGGGCGCGGATCGGCATCGGGGTGGTCGCGGAGGCCGCCTTCCTCGCGTACGTGATCTTCTTCGGCCGCCGGGCCGTCGCCGCGGGGGAGAGCGGCGACGTGGAGCGTGCCCCCGACCTCGCCCCCAGCACGGGCTGAGCGTCCTACCCCAGAGCGACCTCGCTCGCAGCGCGGGCTGAGCGCCCCACCTCAGAGCGCCCTACCTCAGAGCGTCCCGTCTCAGAGCCGCCCGGCCGCCTTCAGGGCCAGGTAGGCGTCGGCCAGGGCCGGGGCGATCTGCTCGGGGGCGGTGTCCACGACCTCCACGCCCTGGCGGCGCAGCAGGGCGGTGATCCTGCGCCGTCCCGCGCTCAGGTGCTCGGCCGCCGCGGCGCCGTAGACCAGCTCCGAGGTACCGCGCCCGGCGGCCATCTCGGCCACCTGGGGGTCGGAGACGGCGGCCAGGAGCACCAGGTGCCGCGAGGAAAGACGGGGAAGGACCGGTAGGAGGCCCTCCTCCAGCGCGGCCGGGTTGAGGTCGGTCAGCACGACGACCAGGCAGCGCCGCCTGGCCCGCGACATGACGGCCGCGACCATCCCCGCGGAGTCGGCCTCGACCAGCTCGGCCTCGATCGGGGCCATGCTGTTGACCAGCGACGACAGCAGCTCCGTACGGCCGGTGCCGGACACCCAGGCGCGCACCCCCCGGTCGTGGGCCATGAAGTCGACCCGGTCACCCGCGCGGGAGGCCAGGGCGGCCAGCAGCAGCGCCGCGTCCATCGACCAGTCGAGGCGGGGCCAGCCGGGCACGACCCGCGACCTCCCGCCCCCGGCGGACCTCGGCACCTCACCGGCCAGCGGGATCGGGGCGGTGCCCACCCTTCCGGCCGAGGTACGGCCGGTGTCGAGCACGATCAGCACCCGCCGGTCGCGTTCGGGCCGCCAGGTGCGGACCACGACGTCGTCGCGGCGCGCGGTGGCCCGCCAGTCGATCGAGCGGACGTCGTCGCCGACCACGTACTCCCGCAGCGAGTCGAACTCGGTGCCCTGCCCCCGGATCATCGACGGGTGCCTGCCCTCCAGCTCCCTGAGCCTGGACAGCTTGGCGGGCAGATGCTTGCGGCTGAGGAAGGGCGGCAGCACCCTGACCGACCAGGGCACCCGGTGCGAGCCCTGGCGGGCCGCCACGCCCAGCGGGCCCAGCGTCCGTACCGTCACCGTGACCGCCTCGCGGTCGCCCCTGCGGGTGGGGGTGAGCGTCGTGACCAGCCGGCGGCGCTCCCCGGGGGGTACGTCCAGCGGCAGGTGCCGGGGCGTGGCACCCGCGGAGGGCGGCCAGGCGTCCCTGAGCACGCCGCGCGCCCGGCGGGGGCCGGGGTTCTCCACGATCAGCTCGACCGCGACCGACTCGCCGAGCCGTACCAGCCGCTCGCCCGCGCGGGTGAAGCGCAGCGGGCGCACGCTCCCGGCCAGCAGCAGGTCGACCGCGACCAGCGCCACGATCAGCAGTGTCACCCCGGCGACGGCCGGTCCCGGCTGGGGGGCGAACAGCACGGCCAGGGTGCCCAGCAGCGCCAGCAGCGCGGCCCGTCCTGTCAGCGCCATGGTCAGCGGGGGACGGGGACGGAGGCGAGGATGGCGTCGATGAGGCCGTCGGCGGTCGCGCCCTCCAGCTCGGCCTCGGGACGTATCTGGATCCGGTGCCGCATCGCGGGCCTGGCCAGCGCCTTGACGTCGTCGGGCGTCACGTAGGCGCGGCCGGACAGCCACGCCCAGGCCCGCGCCCCGGCGAGCAGCGCGGTGGCGCCGCGCGGGGAGACGCCGAGCTGGAGCGAGGGCGACTGGCGGGTGGCCCTGGCGATGTCCACGATGTAGCCGAGCACCTCGGGACCCACGTGCACCTGGCTGACCGCCGCGCGCCCCGCGGCGAGGTCGGCGGCGGTGGCCACGGCCTTGACGTGCGACAGGTCGCGCGGGTCGAAGCCGAGCGCGTGCCGCTCCAGCACCGCGATCTCCTGGTCGCGGGGCGGCAGCGGGACGGTCAGCTTGAGCAGGAACCGGTCGAGCTGCGCCTCGGGCAGCTGGTACGTGCCCTCGTACTCGACGGGGTTCTGGGTGGCGGCCACGATGAACGGGTCGGGCAGCGCGCGCGCCGACCCCTCCACGCTGACCTGGCGCTCCTCCATCGCCTCCAGCAGCGCGGCCTGCGTCTTCGGGGGCGTGCGGTTGACCTCGTCGGCGAGCAGGAGGTTGGTGAAGACCGGCCCCTCGCGGAACTCGAACTCCGACGTCTTCGCGTCGTAGATCAGCGAGCCGGTGATGTCGCCCGGCATGAGGTCGGGGGTGAACTGCACCCGCTTGAAGTCGAGCGAGAGCGCCGCCGACAGTGTCCTGACGAGCAGGGTCTTGGCGACGCCCGGCACGCCTTCGAGCAGCACGTGGCCCCGGCAGAGCAGCGCGATCACCAGCCCGGTGACCACGGCGTCCTGGCCGACGACCGCCTTGGAGACCTCGGCGCGCAGGGCTCCCAGCGCCTCCCTGGCGCGGTCCGCGCTCTGCGCGGAAGCTGCGGAAGCTGCGGCGGGTACGGCGGATGCGCCGGGCGCGGTCCTGACGACGGAGGTCGCCTCGGTGAGACCGCCGTTCCCCGGTGGTGTGGTCACGACTTTCCGACCTGCCTTTCCACGATGTCCATGTATTCGGCCAGGGCTACCAGCCCCGCCTCGTCGACCGGCGGCGGTCCGTACAGGGCGGCGCCCACGTGTGACGCTGCCTGGCCGGTCCGCTCGGCGATCGCGTTCACCAGCGCGTCGGGGCCCGCCCCCGAGGGCAGCCCGAGGCGGGGGGTGACCCGGTCGGTGAAGCCCGCGCGCAGGGCCGCGGCGGCCCGGTCGCGGGCTCGCCGCGCACGGTAGAGCCTGGCACGTCCCTCGACGGTCTCGGCCGCCCGTACGACGACGGGCAGCCGCTCGGCCACCACGGGGCCGAGCCTGCGGCCCCGCCAGAGCGCCAGCAGCAGCACCGCGACGAGCACCTGCGCCACGGCCCATTTGATCCCCTCGGGGACCAGGTCGTAGAAACCCGTTTTGCGGTCGCCCGCCTCGGCGACGGCCTCGGGGGCCGTCAGCCAGATCAGGGTGGGCCGCGCACCGGCGAGGTTCGCCGCCAGCGCGGCGTTGCCGTCCTCGGCGAGCCGCAGGTTGGTCATGAACTGCGCGTCGCCCGCGACGGTGACCGTCCGGCCCCCCACGGTGTGGGAGACCAGGGTGGGCGCCCCGTTCGCGGGGTAGCAGCCGACCGCCCCGGAGGGCACGGTGAGGGCCACGCCGCCGCCGTAGGCGCTGCCCGCCCTCGTCGCGGCCGGTAGCGCGCACCGGGGCTCGCGGGAGCGCGCCCGCGCCTCGCGCACCGGGGTCACTCCCGGCGCGAGCAGGTCCAGGTGCTCTCGTACGCCGACCGCCAGCAGGTCCGAGGGGGTGGCGGCGAGCCGCTCCGCGTCGTCCTCGCCGAGCGGGAAGGTCTCGCTCACCAGCAGCGTGCTGCCCGTGGAACCCGCCCGCCCGGCCAGCGACACCGCCTCGGCGACCGAGGTGACCCGCTCGACCCGCACGCCCCGCGCCTGCAGCAGCCGGGCCAGGCCCTTGCCTCCCGACAGCGAGGTGTCGGCGGGGTCGAGGGCCCTTCCCGGCCCGCCGGAACCGCCGAGCAGCACACCGGCGACGGCGACGGCGACCACGAGGAGCGCCACCAGCACGACGCCCCTGCCGCCGCGCCAGAGGCCGCCAACGGTCGGCGAGGTGGAGGTCGTCGCGGAGTCCCGCTCGGTGTCCTGCGCGCTGACCTCCGGGGAGGCCGGTCCCGCCTGTCCGGGCGCGGCCAGGCTCATGGCGCGCCCGCCCCCGCGACGGGCGCCGGGCGGGCCGCGCGCAGGTGCTCGTCGAGATCGCGCATGACCCCGTACGCCTCGGGTGTGCCGGGCACCTCGCCGTAGGTCACGTCGTCGAACACCCGGGCCGCCGAGGTCAGCTCGGCGGCGAGCGCGGGCAGCGCGCGACCGGCCTCCGCGGCCAGCTCACCGGCGGTGCGGCCGGGCGTGTAGTCGATGATCACGCGGTCCTCCAGGTCGCGGGCGACGGCCCGGAGCCGCTCGCGGACCGCCTCGGACCACCGGGCCTCCGCCGCCAGCCGCTCGGCGGCCTCGCGGTGCTCCGCGGCGGTGAGACGGCGGTCACCGAAGATCCCCCCGGCGCGGGCCGTCCCGCCCCTGGCGGTCCTGCGGGCGACCAGGAGCAGCGCGACGACGATCCCGACCACGATCGCGAGCAGGGCCGCCCGCGCCGCGATGCTGCCGACGGCGCCCACGGACTCCTGGTCCAGCAGGTCGCCGATGAACTGGTTGACGTTCCGCCAGACGCGGTCGACCAGGGACTCCTTGGCGTACTCGGGTCTGAGCAGCTCCTGGATCGCCTGGCGCCGCGCCTCTTCGCGCTCGATGTCGATCGGGGACGTCAGGAGTGGGACCACGGGGCTCCCTGGTCGGGGGATCCGTGCCGCGCGGGGCCCGCGGGCGTGATGGAGGGATCCCACAGGTCGTCGGCCGACGCGTGGACCCATCCCTGCCGCTGCTGCTCGATCGCCGCGGTCTGGAGCACCAGGTCGAACGCCTCGGAGCGCATCCGCCGGTCGGCGTAGAGCAGGCCGTTGACCCCCGCCTGGAGGGGATAGGTGATCATCGAGCCGAGGGTGACGCCCACGGCGATGAGGATCGCCGAGGCGATCTGGGCGCCGGTGGAGCCCCCGCCGAGGAAGGCGAGGAAGGTCCCGCCCAGGACGAACGGGAAGGCGAGCACCTGGCCGATCAGGAACGCGATGATCTGGGTGAGGATCACGATGCCGAGCGTCCGCCAGAAGCCGCCGGAGACAAGGTTCCAGGACCTGCGCAGGGAGTCGGCGACGCCGCGCCGCTCCAGCACCGCGGCCGCCGGGGCGAGCACCAGCCGGGTGGTGACGAAGAGGGCGTAGACCACGTAGGCCAGCACCGCCACCACGCCCACGACCGCCACCACGGCGACGTCGGCCCCCGCCGCGCCGAGCGCGAGGAACAGGCCGACGATCAGGGCCATCGGGACGAGCAGGACCACGAGGTTCACGACGACCAGCCCGAACAGCGTGGGCACCCGGTTCCGGGTGAGCGTCCAGGCCTCGCCGGCCGTCACCTTGCCGCCGAAGACCGCGCGGCCCAGGATGCGGGTCAGCACGCCGGTCAGCAGCGTCACCGCGACGAACTGGACCGCGTAGGAGAGCAGGGTGCCGCCGTACTGGCCGAGGAAGTCTCCCTCGGCGGGGACCGCCTCCGGGTTCTCGATGATCGGGGTGAGGGAGTTGAGGACGATCACCTGCCCGATCGCCAGGGGGATCGCGCCCAGCGCGGCGGCGATCGCCGACAGGCCCAGGACGCTCCTGGGGTTGGAGCGCACCAGCTTGATCGTGCCGTCGAGGATGTCGCCCAGGCCGAGCGGGCGCAGCGGGATGATGCCGGGCCGCATCGCGGCGGGCACGCGCGCGCCGTACGGCGGCGGGCCGTATGGACCCTGCATGTACGGAGGCCGCTGGTACGGTGCCTGGCCCTGGGGCTGCCCGGGACCCTGGGGAGGTCCCTGCGGCGGGGCGCCGGGAGGGCCGGACGCCGGGCCGGGTGCGGTCCACGGCGATCCCGGGGCGTCGCCGTACGGCGGAGGTTGGTTGGACGCCCAGCCCGGGGGCGTGCCGGAAGCGCCGGGACTGGAGCCGTGACCGTCTGACATATCCCAATCCTGACATGTGGACACACCATCCGTGGTGATCGGGCGATCACGCGAACGTTTCATCCTCCCGGAGGGCGGCGGAGATGCCGGAGGGATGGCCGAGACGCCGTGGTTTACCGCAGACTGTGACCGTGGTCATCATCGCCCGGCGTCCGCAGTCGCCGGGTCGGCGGTGGCCGTGGGGGGCAGCACTGCGCGTTCTCCGTTGCGTGCGCCTAAAATTCGTCATTTGGACGCCCAGTCGTCGGCCGGTGTCATCCAGTAGGCGGACAAGGGTAATCTTCGACGATCGAGCGGTTTATCCCAATAACTCCCGAACTGCGTAAACCGAATGAGGGGCCATGAAAGGACGCGTGCTGGTCGTCGACGACGACGCGGCTCTCGCCGAGATGCTCGGTATCGTGCTGCGCGGGGAGGGCTTCGAGCCCTCCTTCGTCTCCGACGGTGACAAGGCGCTCGACGCGTTCCGCGACACCCGGCCGGACCTGGTCCTGCTCGACCTGATGCTGCCCGGCGCCGACGGGATCGACGTCTGCCGCCGCATCAGGGCCGAGTCCGGGGTGCCGATCGTCATGCTGACGGCCAAGAGCGACACCATCGACGTGGTGCTCGGGCTGGAGTCGGGGGCCGACGACTACATCGTCAAGCCCTTCAAGCCCAAGGAGCTCGTCGCCAGGGTCCGCGCCCGGCTGCGCCGCACCGACGAGCCGACGCCGGAGATCCTGCAGATCGGCGACATCACGATCGACGTCGCCGGGCACTCGGTCAAGCGGGAGGAGGAGACCATCAACCTCACCCCGCTGGAGTTCGACCTGCTGGTCGCCCTCGCCAGGAAGCCGCGCCAGGTCTTCACCCGCGAGGTCCTGCTCGAACAGGTCTGGGGCTACCGCCACGCGGCCGACACCCGCCTGGTCAACGTGCACGTGCAGCGGCTCCGGGCGAAGATCGAGAAGGACCCCGAGCACCCCGAGATCGTCGTGACGGTCCGCGGGGTCGGGTACAAGGCCGGACCGGCCTAGCCGCCCGTTCCCCCCGGACCCCGAGATGCCTCCCGCACCGAAGAAACGCCGTCGCACCCCGCGCCAGCTGCTGCGGGGTGTGCGGCGCCGCGTCCGGCGCGTGGCCGGCCGGGCGCGCCGCGTCTTCTGGCGCTCGCTCCAGCTGCGCGTCGTCACCAGCACGATGGTCATCTCCATCGTGGTCGTCGCCGTGCTCGGCGTCTTCCTGATGCAGCAGATCATCAGAACCACCCTGGAAACGAGGGAGAGCGCGGCCAAGAGCGAGGCGCAGGCCGACAGGAACGCGGTGCTCGGCTACCTCAACCAACCGGCGGCCGAGGCCGCCAAGCAGCCCGTCGAACCGGGCCAGCCACCGCAGCCCGTGGGGGGCAGCCCGCTCAGCCAGGCCACGGAGGCGCTCGCGCGGCGCGCGGGCTCGGCCAGCCGCTACTCGGTGATCATCCGCAACGAGAAGCTGCCGGGGGCGTTCTACGGGACCACGGACATCGACCCCGTCAGCATCCCGCCCAGGCAGCGCGACGAGCTGTTCAAGAAGGAGATGGGCGAGGACAGCACCTGGTACACCCCGCTGTACTACAAGGGGCAGCCAGAGCAGCCGGTGCCCGGCATGATCATCGGCACCCGCCTCGACTCGTCGTACGAGATCTACCACCTCGTCCCGCTGGACAAGGAGGAGCAGACCCTCGCCTCGGTGCAGCAGATGATCATCCTCGTCGGCGCCGGTCTCGTGCTGCTGCTGGCCGCGATCTCCTCGCTGGTCACCCGCCAGGTCGTCACGCCGGTGCGGCTGGCCAGGCAGGCCGCCGAGCGGCTCGCCGCCGGGCGCCTGGACGAACGGCTGAAGGTGCGAGGCGAGGACGACCTGGCCCGCCTGGCCACCTCCTTCAACGAGATGGCCGCCAACCTGGCACTGAAGATCCACCAGCTGGAGGAGCTCTCCCAGGTCCAGCGCCAGTTCGTCTCGGACGTCTCGCACGAGCTGCGCACCCCGCTGACCACCGTGCGGATGGCCGCCGACCTGCTCTTCGACGCCCGCGAGGACTTCGACCCGATGGCCGCCAGGTCGGCCGAGCTGATGCAGAACCAGCTCAACCGGTTCGAGGCGATGCTCGCCGACCTCCTGGAGATCAGCCGCTACGACGCGGGCGCGGCCGACCTCGACGTCGACCCGGTGGACGTCAGGGACGTGGTGCTGCGCGCCGTCGCCGACTCCGAGGCGCTGGCCGAGCGCCACTCCACCCGCTTCGACCTGCGCCTTCCCGGCGAGCCCTGCATGGCGGAGATGGACAGCCGCAGGGTCGAGCGCATCCTGCGCAACCTGCTGTTCAACGCGATCGAGCACGGCGAGGGCCGCGACGTCGTCGTCTCGGTCGCCGCCGACCGGGACGCGGTGGCGGTGGCGGTACGCGACCACGGGGTGGGGTTGAAGGCGGGCGAGGAGAACCTGGTCTTCGACCGGTTCTGGCGGGCCGACCCGTCCAGGGCGCGCACGATCGGCGGTACGGGCCTGGGGCTGGCCATCTCCCGCGAGGACGCCATCCTGCACGGCGGCTGGCTGCAGGCGTGGGGCTCGCACGGGGAGGGTTCGCAGTTCCGGCTCTCGCTGCCCAGGGTGGCCGGGGCGGTGCTCAGGGGCTCGCCCCTGCCGCTCGTACCCCCGGAGGTGGAGATGCGACGCACGTGGCGAGGGCACGTCACGCCGGTGCTGTCACCGGCGGCGGCCGACGGGGGACGCGATGCGGACTAGAACCGAACGGGCACGACGCCGCCCGGAGCCGGGGGCGGGGAACGCCGCGCGGACCGGGATCCACGAGGTCCACGAGGTCCACGAGGTACGGCACGCGCCGACGCGTACCGGAGGGCGCGAGGTCCACGAGGCGCGGCGCGTGTCGGCGCGCTCGTGCGGGCGGCGGTACGCACCTGCGCTGGGCAGGGGCGCGCGGAGCGCGGGGACGGCGATCCTGGCGATCGCCCTGGTCTACGGCCTGAGCGCCTGCTCGGTCATCCCCACCGGCGGCAAGTCCGTCGTCGCCGTCGACAACGAGCGCAAGGGCAGCCCGCTGGGCGACCCGTACGCGCGGGTCATCGCCATGTCGCCGAAGGCCGACTGGTCACCGGAGGAGGTCGTCACCGGCTTCCGCGCGGCCATGGCGAGCCTCGACGACACCACCTTCCAGGTCGCCCGCGAGTACCTCACCGGCGACTTCGCCGCCAAGTGGAACCCGCACAGCGGCGTCACGGTCTACCGGCAGGGCGAGTACGAGAAGTTCGCGCCGCTGCGAGAAGAGGACAAGCAGGCCCAGGTCACGCTTAAGGGCTCCAAAACCGCGATCATTGACCAGGACGGCCGATACCGTCCGAGTGGCGGACCCCTGAACCAGCCCTTCACCCTCGCCAAGGGGGCGAACGGCGAGTGGCGCATCAGCTCGGCCCCCGACGGCCTCCTGCTGTCCGAGGCCGACGTCGCCCGCGGCTACCTGCCCGTGGACCTGTACTTCCTCGACTCGCAGTGGAAGGGGCTGGTGGTCGACCAGGTACGGGTACCGATCGACCCGGGCGCCAACTTCGCCAAGACGACGGTCGAGCGGCTGCTGCGGGGGCCGAGCAGCTCCCTCAAGGACGCGGTGCGCACCGCCTTCACCGGCACCGAGCTCATCGACGTCACCATCGAGAACAACAGGGTCGTCGTCGACCTCACCAGGCGGGTGGACTCCGACCTGATCGACCCGATGTCGGCCCAGCTCGCCGCGACGCTCGCCGCGCTCACCAAGGGCGGCTGGGGCTTCGAGGTCAAGGTGAACGGCGAGCCCTACTATCCCGACTCGCCCCTCCAGATCGACGCCCAGGAGCAGTCGAACTTCGACCCCTGGACGACCCCCGACGCCGTCTACCCGTTCTACATCGCCGACGGCGCGCTGCGGCTGCTGGACAAGGAGAACGCCGGGCATCCCGTACCGGGCAGGACCGGTCAGAAGGGGGGCGCGCTCACCCACCCCGCGATCAGCGGCCAGCCGATACAGCAGGTGGCGGGGCTCTCCGGGGACGGCAAAAGCGTCTCCGTCGCGCCGCTCGTCGCGGGCGGCGAGTGGCGGCTCTGGGCCACCGGGGTCTCCCTCGCCCCGCCGACCTGGGACCGCTACCACACGCTCTGGACGGTCGACCGGCCCAACGACCACACCTCGGTCATCACCCGGCACGACGGCGACAACAAGCACCAGTACCGGGTGTCGGCCCCCGACCTGGAGACGCTCCACATCGAGTCGCTCAAGGTCGCGCGGGACGGCGTGCACGTCGCGGTGGTCGTCAAGGACGGGCTGGGCGAGCAGGTCCAGGTCGGCACCGTCATCGGGGAGCGGGAGAGCACCCGCATCACCAACCTCCAGACCGTGGTCGACATCGACGGCAACCAGACGATCAAGGACATCGCCTGGAAGGACGGCAAGACCCTGTACGCGCTCACCGGCAAGTCGGAGCTGCTTGAGGCCTCGGTCACCTCCGAGCCCAAGTCGCTGGCCTTCGACTCGCGGATCGAGAGCATCACCGCCCTGGACGGCACCCTGCTCGCGGGGGCCAGGGACGAGCAGGGCGACCGTCAGGTCCTGTTCTGGAACTCCGCCAAGTGGGAGGCGCTGATCAAGAACGAGATCGGGACCACGGACTTCACCGGGAACGGGCCCTCCTTCCCGGCCTTCCCGTTGGGCTGAGCGGGTCTCTGCCGGGACTTTGGGCTGAGCGGTTTCTGTCGAGAGGCTGGGCTGAGTGGTCTCTATCGGGGCTCTGGGGCGAGCGGTTTGTGCCGGAAGTCCGATCTGAGCGGTCTCTGCCGGGAGTCTGGGCTGAGTGGTTTCCACCGGAAATCTGAGTCGAACGGTCTCTGCCGGGGCTCTGAGTCGAGTGGTTTTTACCGGGACTCCGGGCCGGGCGGTGCCTCCCGGGAGTCGCCCTCCTGCGGCGTGGTATGGGGTCTTCGCCCTGGGTCGGGTCGCCTTCCGGGACGGGGCCCCGCCTCCCGGCGGGGGCCCGAACCCCCCTCGGGTACTCTGGGCTGGGCTTTTTGTCGGTGCCTTATGAAACCTTGGATTCGTGACGACCGCCATGCTCGACCTGATCCTGCCGCCCCGCTGCGCCGGATGCGACGCGCCGGGCGCCCTCGTCTGTCCCCGGTGCGCGGCGGAGCTGCACGGAGCGCCCGCCCTCCGGATGCCAGACCCCGTCCCGCCCGGCCTGCCCGAGTGCTGGTCGGCGGCCGAGTACACCCCCGCCGTGCGGCGGGCGATCATCGCCTACAAGGAGCGCGGCCGCACGGCCCTCGCCCCTCCCCTGGCCGGGGCCCTGGCCCTGGCGGTCGCCACCGCGGCCGGTGAGCGGCCGGTGCTGCTCGTGCCGGTGCCCAGTGCCCGACCCGCGCTGAGGCGCCGCGGGCACGACCCGGTGGTCCGGCTCGCGGATCTGGCGGCGGGTTACCTCCGCGAGGCCGGTTGGCCCGCGAGCGTGGCGAGGATGCTCGCCCAGCGCCGACGCGTCGCCGATCAGGCGGGGCTGAGTTCCCTCCAGCGGGCCGCGAATCTCTCCTCCGCGTTCACCGTCGCGATCGGCCGCAACGCGCCTGTGCCGCGCTCCTGGGGCGGCACGGAGGTGGTTGTGCTGGTCGACGATGTCGTCACCACCGGCGCGACGCTCGCGGAGGCGGCCAGGGCGATGCGCGAGGCGGGGGTGACGCCGTCCCTCGCCGCGACGGTCGCCGCGACACGCCGGAGATCCACGTCCGGAGACCGTGACGGAGGGTGAGACGGCGGCCGGTGACCGGCCTCACCCCGGCGCCATACCTCACTGTCCCGGCGGTTCCTTCCTGGCTGCTCAACGGATGCGAGAAGCCTTCGTTTACCATGCCGCCGACCCGCGAGGGCGGGAGGGTAAGGCGGCCCGCCTCCCGGCTCTGAATTACGCAAAGTGATCCTTTGGTCGGTCGCCAGGCTGACATTCGGCCGGGATACGGATAGCGTCTGAGCCATGGCACCCGCTCGGGTCCGTGGTTGCACCGGACCGACCTCCGACAGGAGGCCGGCCCGGCTAGCCGATGCCAGCCGCAGGCCAAACGGTCCACGTAAGACGACTTTTCGTCGATCGATCACGGTGCGGCTTAGAGGTAAGTCCTGCCTTCCCAGGGAGCCAGATGTTCCTTGCCAGAAGAGAAGGGCATGTAGTGGCAAAGAGCTGCGAAACCCTCAGCAGGCGGATGTGGGGACGAAGACCAGGTCGGCCGAGCGGGTGTCGCAATACCACCGTCGAGATTCGAAGGGGGGCTGTGCATGGAGATCATCGTCAAGGGTCGGCACACCGGAGTGAGTGACCGATTCCGTGACCATGTGAATGCCAAGCTGGCCAGGATCGAGCGTTTGGACCACAAGCTCATTCGCGTTGACGTGGAGGTGTCCAAGGAAAGTAATCCGCGCATCGTCGACCAGCGAGAGCGGGTCGAGCTCACTATCCACTCACGTGGTCCCGCGGTCCGGGCGGAGGCCTCGGCCGACGACCGCTTCGCCGCCCTTGACATCGCACTCGGCAAACTCGAAGGACGGCTGCGACGGCTCGCCGACCGCAGGAAGATCCACCACGGCAACCACTGCCCGCCGTCGGTCGCGGAGCTGACGGCCACCGCGCTCGCCGAGTCGTTCGAGAGCGCCCCGGCCCACCTGCTCACCGAGCAGTCGCTGGTCGAACCCCAGGTCCAGGCCGAGGCCGACGACCTCGCGGAGGACAAGAGCATCATCCCGATCCAGATGGACGGGGACGGGCCGCTGATGGTCAGGGAGAAGTTCCACGAGGCCGATCCGATCACCATCGATCAGGCCCTTCTCGAAATGGAACTGGTGGGACACGATTTCTATCTCTTCCGTGACAAGGAGAGCGGGCAGCCGAGCGTCGTATACCTCCGACAGGGGTACAACTACGGCGTGCTGCGGCTCGTCGAGCCCTGACGAACGCGTTCGAAGATCCTCTCCGACCAACCGAGGACCCTGAAACCCGTGTAATCATGGCGGTCCACCGGCTCTGGCCCCCCGAGGAGGAGGCGTGACGGAACCCGACGACGCAACCGGCCCGACCGGACGCGGCGAACCGATTCGCGTGCTGATCGTTGACGATCACGCGCTGATCCGCCGCAGTCTGGAGATGGCGCTGGCCGCGGAGACGGACATCGAGGTTGTCGGCGAGGCGAGCGACGGACAGGAAGCGGTCGAACTCGCCGACCGTCTCACTCCGGATGTCATGCTCATGGACGTCCGGATGCCACGGAGGAGCGGTATCGAGGCCACTCGCGAGATCAAGGCATCGGTGCCGAGTACGCGGATCATCATGTTGACGGTGAGCGACGAGGAGGAGGATCTCTTCGAGGCGATCAAGGCGGGAGCCACCGGCTACCTGCTGAAGAACGTCCAGCTCGACGAGGTCCCCGAGGCCGTCCGCGGCGTCCACGAAGGACAGTCGCTGATCAACCCGGCGATGGCCGCCAAACTCATCAGTGAATTCGCCAACATGAGCCGTAAGGAGGCCGAGCGGCCCCCGCAACTCCCCGTTCCACGCCTGACCGAACGGGAGATGGAGGTGCTCCGCCTCGTCGCGAAGGGGATGAACAACCGCGAGATCGCCAAGCAGCTGTTCATCTCCGAGAACACCGTGAAGAACCACGTCAGAAACATCCTGGACAAGCTTCAGCTCCACTCCAGGATGGAGGCGGTGGTCTACGCGGTGCGCGAGCGGATGCTTGAGATCACCTGAGACGCCCGGTGCGGTGACCGCTCGGCGGTCACCGCATTCCGGGCGCGGGAAACGACCTGGTCCGGCGGGGATTCGCTCAGGGAGCGTCCCGCTTCAGGGCGTCCTGAAGGGGCCCGGCCAGGAGCGGGTCGACGCGCTCGACCCGGACGGCCTCGCAGCCGACCCAGCTCGCGGCCTCCCAGAGCGCGCCGGCCAGTGAGGCGGCACCCCCGCCCGGCGTGACGCCGGGTTCGAGACTCACCTGGCGGGCGACGAGCGTGGACCCCTCGCGGGCCGGGTCGATCCGCCCGATCAGCCTGCCCCCGGCCAGGACCGGCATCGTGAAGTAACCGTGGACACGCTTCTCCTTGGGCACGTACGCCTCAAGACGGTGGTTGAAGCCGAACACGCGGGCGGTGCGGGCCCGGTCCCAGACGAGGGAGTCGAACGGGGAGAGCGGGGTCGTACGGTGGCGGCCCTTGGGCGGGGTCTCCAGCGCGGCCGGGTCGGCCCAGGCGTCGGCGGACCGCTCGGGCCACCCGTCGACGCGGACGGGCACCAGCCCGGTGGAACCGTCGAGCAGGCATCTGTCGAGCAACCGTGCCTCGGGCGCCTTCAGCCGCAGGAAGTCGACGAGGTCGGCGCGGGTGGCCACGCCGAGCGCGACCCCGGCGACCCCGGCGAGGCGGGTGACGCATTCGGTGTCGGACAGCTCCTCGGCCAGCAGGTCCGCGGGGACCGCGCGTTCGGCCAGGTCGTAGACGCGGCGCCAGCCCACCCTGCGCGTGCAGACGACCTCGCCGGTGTCAAGCAGCCACTCAATGGCGATCTTGGAGTCGGACCAGTCCCACCACGGGCCGCCCTTCTTGGCCCCGCCGATGTCGGTGGTGGTGACCGGGCCGCTCTCGCGGACCATGTTCAGCACCTTGCCGACGCTGTCGGGCACCTCGTGCCAGCGGAACTTCCTGGCACGGAAGTATCGCCGCCTGAAGGCGTACAGCGCCCAGTCGCCGATCGGCAGGACGCAGGCGGCGTGACACCAGTATTCGAAGGCGCGCGCGGGCTCGTCCCAGTAGGCCCGCTCGACCTCCTGCCTGCCGACGGCGCCGAGGCGGGCGTACGCGACCAGCTCGTGGGAGCGGGCCAGCACGGAGATCGTGTCGAGCTGGACGGCCCCGAGGCGGCGCAGGGTCGCGGGGACGCCGCCTCGCCGGGCCTCGGCGCCCAGGAACCCCTGGGCGCGCAGGATGACGCGGCGGGCCTCGTCGGAGGAAAGGGAGAGTTGCATGGACCGCCCCAGGGGGAGACAACACGTCGTGGGCCGAGGCTAGCGCCTGACACCGACGAGAAGGCCGAGCCGGTGTCGGGGGTCCGCGGCCGGGGTGAACCATGCCGGACGGGATGTCTCCCGCGGAGCCGGGGGTTCGGTACAGGACGCGGGGCCACGGGACTGTGACCCCTGCGGCGTCGGGGGTTCGGTCCTGGACGCGAGGCCGTGACCTTCGCGGCGCCGGGCGTTCAGTACAGGACGCGGGTCGTGGGACCGTGACCTTCGCGGTGCCCGGGGGTCAGTACAGGACGCCCCGGGCGGTGTTCAGTGCAGGACGCCCCGGGCGGTCTCGCCGCCCATTCTGCGGGGTGCCTCGACGACGATGTCCTGGAAGACGCGGAAGACCAGGATGAGGACGCCGCCCATGGCGCACACCGCCGTACCCATCCAGAAGACGAACCAGTTGGGGCCCAGGCAGAGGGCGACCCCCGCGATGGTGAAGCCCAGCAGGATCACGGTCACCGCCAGCCAGGACGACGCCCTTCCCCCGTGGCCACCCGAGCCCGGGTGGAGCGCGGGACCGCCGTCGCCTCCCTGGCCCTCGTGCGTCCCGCCGTTCGCCAGACGCGTGTCCTCCGCCATCACGGCATCTCCTCCCAGGCACAGCGACGCGCCCGCGCGGATCCATACGCGGACGTGACAAAGGGCGACATACCCTTAGAAGCTGGTCGTACTCTCTCAAAGAAGCGGGCAAGGAACTCCATGGGCCACAAGAGCGTCTTTCAGGGTGGCTGTGTCTGGTGGCGGAACCGCCTACGATGGCAGCGGAGAACCATGTCTCGTCCTCAGCCGGGCCGGTCCGGCCGCGGAAGACCTGCGAGGAGCTTTACCTAAAGTGCCAGCCTTTCTCGATAGAATTCTTCGCGCCGGCGAAGGCAAGCTTCTGCGCAAGCTCAAGCGGATCGCCGACCAGGTCAACTCCATTGAAGACGACTTCACGAGCTTGACCGACGCCGAGCTTCGCGCGCTCACCGACGACTACAAGCAGCGATACACCGAGGGCGAGTCCCTCGACGACCTGCTTCCCGAGGCCTTCGCCACCGTCCGCGAGGCGTCCCGGCGGGTGCTGGGCAAGCGCCACTTCGACGTGCAGATCATGGGCGGGGCCAACCTGCACATGGGCAACATCTCGGAGATGCGCACCGGTGAGGGCAAGACCCTCACCTGTACGCTGCCCACCTACCTCAACGCCATCTCGGGCAAGGGCGTCCACGTCATCACGGTCAACGACTACCTGGCCAAGCGTGACGGCGACGAGATGGGCCGGATCCACCGCTTCCTCGGCCTTGAGGTCGGCGTGATCCTGGCCAACATGCCGGCCGACGAGCGTCGCAAGCAGTACAACGCCGACATCACGTACGGCACGAACAACGAGTTCGGCTTCGACTACCTGCGCGACAACATGGCGTGGTCGCTCGACGAGTGCGTCCAGCGCGGCCACCACTTCGCCGTCGTCGACGAGGTCGACTCGATCCTCATCGACGAGGCCAGGACGCCGCTGATCATCTCCGGTCCCGGCGAGCAGTCCGGCAAGTGGTACGCCGAGTTCGCCAAGATCGTCCCCCGGCTCCGCAGGGGCACCGAGGGCAAGGACGGCGAGGAGAACACCGGCGACTACGCCGTCGACGAGAAGAAGCGCACGGTCGGCATCTTCGAGTCCGGCGTGGAGAAGGTCGAGGACTGGCTCGGCATCGAGAACCTCTACAAGCCCGAGCACACCCACCTGGTCGGCTTCCTCAACAACGCGTTGAAGGCCAAGGAGCTGTACAAGAAGGACAAGGACTACATCGTCGTCGACGGCGAGGTCCTGATCGTCGACGAGTTCACCGGTCGAGTCCTGCACGGCCGCCGCTACAACGAGGGCATGCACCAGGCCATCGAGGCCAAGGAGAGCGTCAAGATCAAGGACGAGAACCAGACTCTCGCCACGATCACGCTGCAGAACTACTTCCGCCTCTACGAGACGCTCTCCGGCATGACCGGCACCGCGGCGACCGAGGCCAACGAGTTCCACCAGACCTACAAGCTCGGCGTCGTCCCGATCCCGACGAACCGGCCGATGGTCCGCAAGGACCAGGCCGACGTGGTCTACAAGACCGAGGACGCCAAGTTCATGGCGACCGTCGAGGACATCAAGGAGCGCTACGAGCGGGGCCAGCCGGTGCTGGTCGGCACCACGAGCGTCGCCAAGTCCGAGCGCCTCGCCAAGGAGCTCAAGCGCAAGGGCGTCAAGCACGAGGTCCTCAACGCCAAGAACCACGCCCGCGAGGCGGCGATCATCGCCGAGGCGGGCCGCAAGCACGCCGTCACCGTGGCCACCAACATGGCCGGTCGAGGCACCGACATCATGCTCGGCGGCAACCCCGACTTCCGCGCCGACCTGGAGCTGCGCAACCGCGGCCTCGACCCGGTCGAGACCCCGGAGGAGTACGACAAGGCCTGGGGCGAGGCGCTGGAGAAGGCCAGGGCGGCCGTGCAGGCCGAGCACGACGAGGTCACCGACCTCGGCGGCCTCTACGTCCTGGGCACCGAGCGGCACGAGTCGCGGCGCATCGACAACCAGCTCCGCGGCCGTTCCGGCCGTCAGGGCGACCCGGGCGAGTCGCGCTTCTACCTCTCGCTCGAAGACGACCTCATGCGCCTGTTCAACTCGGCCAGGGTCGAGATGATCATGACGCGCCTCAACATCCCCGACGACGTCCCGATCGAGTCGGGCATCGTCTCCAAGGCGATCGCCTCAGCCCAGCACCAGGTCGAGCAGCAGAACTTCGAGATCCGCAAGAACGTTCTGAAGTACGACGAGGTCATGAACCGGCAGCGCAAGGTGATCTACGCCGAGCGCCACCGGGTGCTGGAGGGCGCGGACCTGCACGAGCAGATCCGCGGCTTCGTCAACGACGTGATCGACGAGTACATCGCGGGCGCCACCGCCGAGGGCTTCGCCGAGGAGTGGGACCTCGACAAGCTGTGGAAGGCCCTCGGGCAGCTGTACCCCATCACCATCACCGCCGACCAGCTCGTCGAGGAGGCCGGGGGCCGCGAGGAGCTGACCGCCCAGTTCCTCGACGAGCGGATCAAGGCCGACGCGATGGCCGCCTACGACCGTCGCGAAGAGGAGATCAACGCCCAGGCCATGGACCCGGAGGGCATGCGGGTGCTGGAGCGCCGCGTCATCCTGTCGGTCCTCGACCGCAAGTGGCGCGAGCACCTCTACGAGATGGACTATCTCCAGGAGGGCATCGGCCTGCGGGCGATGGCCCAGCGGGACCCGCTGATCGAGTACCAGCGCGAGGGCTTCGAGATGTTCTCCCAGATGCTTGAGGGCATCAAGGAGGAGTCGGTCGGCTACCTGTTCAACCTTGAGGTCGAGGTCCAGAGCAACCCGATCGTCGAGGAGCACGACCACTCCGAGGACGCCGCGATCGCGGAGACCCGCTCGATCATCGCCCGGGGCCTGCGCGGCCCGCAGCGTCCCGCCGAGCTGGAGTACACCGCTCCGGGCGAGAGCGGCGAGGTGGAGCACACCCGGATCAGCACCAAGGCCGAGCGTGACGCGTACGGCAACGTCGAGCGCAACGCCCCGTGCCCCTGCGGCTCCGGCAAGAAGTACAAGCGCTGCCACGGCGACCCCAAGCACATCGAGGTCTGACCGTCGCCGGAGGGCCCGCACCACGTACGGTGCGGGCCCTCCGGCATGTCCGGACCTCGCGGGCCTTGTGGACCTCCGAGCCGAGCGGGTCGGCGTCACGGCTTCCGGGCGCGGGCGTGGCCGGTCGGCGGTTCCGGTACGGGACGCGGGTCAGGGGGTGGTCTCGAACTCGGTGCACAGCCAGCGCACGCCCCTGCGTTCCAGCCTCAGCGCCAGGACGCGCGAGCGGTCGCCGCAGTCCACCACGGCGCACATCTCCACCACCCCGTCCTCCGGCTGGGAGACGTGGGCCCGGCCCGCCCTGGGCGGGCGTGCGCTGTTGATGATCTTCCCACTCCTGACCAGCTCGGCCTGGGCCCTGCCGGACATGTGACAGGAGACGCTCGCCGGAGGGCGCCTGCCGGACAGGATCTCGGCGACGGCCTGCGCGAGGGCCCGCAGCCGCCGTTCGTCGGGGACCGCGCCGGGCGGGCCCCAGACCAGCGGCTTCCCGGCCGAGGGGCCAGGCCCTCCGGGATCGAGGGCGAGGGCGAGGGTGCCCTGTACGTACGGCGGCATGGCCGGGGCGCCACCGGCGGGGCGGTCGTCGTCGTAGGGCGGCTCGGCGGCGGGGGAGGACGCGATCCTGGGGAGCGACGCCGGGCGTCGTGGGGGCGACATGGGGACTCCGAATGTGCTCGGCGGGGGCGGAGAGACTGACGCATCAGGGAGTTTCCGGCCCGCCGCCCAGATACGTCGCCCGCCAACTTCCCGGAAATCCCGGTCGCTTCGCCCCGTTCGGCGGAGAAGATCACCCCGGGTTGGAGCGGCCGGTCCCCGCGAGGAGACGGGTTGCGGCCGGAGCCGTGATCTCCGGCGGCCGGCCGTAAACACCCCTCAGGGGCGGGCCGGTGCCCGCCGGTACGTCGGGTGACCTCGACGTGCTCCTTGTCGGCGCGCCACTCAGGGGTGGGCCGGGCCGGTGTCCGCCCCGCCCCGCCGCGGGGTGGAGGACTCGCCGGAGTCGACGTCGGGCTCGGGCTCGCGGCCGGGGGTCATGATGTTCAGCTTCCTGATCAGGAAACTGAACACGGTGTAGTAGATCACCGCGTAGAACAGCCCCATCACGATGATGACCGGTATCCCCCGGGCGTTGGGCGCGGTCCCGTACAGGCCGAGGTCGATCAGCCCGGAGGAGAAGCTGAAGGCGAGCTTGGCGCCCAGGGCGGAGGCGAGGGCCATGGAGACGCCGGTCAGCACGATGTGGATCACGAACAGTACCGGCGCCACGAAGATGAAGGCGAACTCGATCGGTTCGGTGATCCCGGTGAGGAACGCGGTGAGCGCCGCGGAGATCATGATCGAGCCGACCGCGGTGCGGCGGTGTGGCGGCGCGGCCCGCCAGATGGCGATCGCGGCGGCGGGCAGGCCGAACATGAGGACCGGGTAGAAACCGGCCTCGAAGCCGCCGTAGCCGACGGCGCCGTTGTTGAAGCAGATCAGGTCCCCGGCGAGCTTCTTGCCGTCGACCACGCACTCGGGGACCTGGGTCCAGATCACGTTGTTGACGATGTGGTGCATGCCGAGCGGGAGCAGGGCGCGGTTGATCATGCCGTAGATCCCGGCGCCGAGCTCGCTGTTGGAGGCGAGCCAGGTCCCCGAGGCGCGGACCCAGCCGCCCAGCACCGGCCAGACGAAGCCGAAGAGCACGCCGATCACGAGCCCGGCGAAGGCGGTGAGGATCGGCACCAGGCGGCGTCCGCCGAAGAAGGCCAGCCAGGTCGGCAGCTTGGTGCGGTAGTAGCGCTGCCAGAGCAGCGCGGAGACCAGGCCCATGACGATGCCGCCGAGCACCCGGGTCGGGTTCTGCGCGCCGAGGTTCAGGACCGCGTCGGGGACGCCGGGGTTGGCCCTGTCGAACACCTCCGTGGTGATGGGCTCCCTCAGGTCGGCGTCGAAGAGGATGAAGAACATGTTCATGCTGACGGCGTGGAAGACCAGGTAGCCGACGAGCGCGGCCAGGGCGGTGGAGCCGTCGGCCTTACGGGCGAACCCGATGGCGACGCCGATCGCGAACAGGATGGGCAGGTTGTCGAACAGGGCGCCGCCCGCGGTGCCGACGACGAGGGCGACGTCGTCGAGCAGCGCGCTGTCGGTCCGGCCGAGGAGGTCGTCCTGCCCGAGCCTGAACAGCAGGCCCGCGGCCGGCAGGACCGCGATCGGCAGCATCAGGGAACGTCCCAGGCGCTGGAGCACGCTCATCGCGGTGGACCCGTACGGGTGGGCGGCGGGCAGGCCCGCGTCCGCCGTGGAAGGGCTCATCGGGCTTTCCTCCAGAGGCTGGAAGGGAGGAGGGCGGCGAAGGGGGCGGTCGCGCGGGACTGGACGGGATGTGACGGCGGCGGTACGGGGCCGGGATGGCCGAGGTGCCGGTCGGGACGGGCAGGAGTGTGTCGGAGACGGGCGGGGTCAGGCGCGGCGGGCCGGTATCTCCAGGATCGTACGGAGCTGATAGCGGTCGGCGCGATAGGTGGACACCCCGAGTTCGGCGCAGACACCTCCCGCGAAGGAGCGCCGCTGGAGCAGCAGCACGGCCCCGCCGCGCGGCAGCTTCAGCAGGTCGGCGTCACCGGGGTCGGCGATGCCGCCGTCGATGGTGAGCTCCCCGGCGTCGAGCACCAGGCCGTAGCGGGTCTCCAGGAGGGCGTAGAGGGAGCGGCCCGTCAGGTCGTGGGTGTCGAGGTCGGGCGCGAGGGAGACGGGGATGTGGGCCCGCTCGATGCACATGGGCTCGTCGGCCGCGGTCCGCAGCCGCTCGATGAAGTGAACCTCGTCACCCGGCTGGATGCCGAGCTCCCTGGCCAGGTGCGCGCTCGCCCTGACCACCCGCCGGTCCAGGTCGCGGGAGCCGGGCTCCATGCCCCTGGCGCGCATCTCGTCGCTGAAGGAGGTCAGCCGCAGGGACATCTCGATCTTGGGGCGGGCCACGAAGGTGCCCTTGCCCGCCACCCGCTGCAACCTGCCCTCGGAGACCAGGTGGTCCACGGCCTGCCGCACGGTCATGCGGGACAGCCCGAAGCGCTGGCAGAGCTCGCGTTCCGACGGGATCGCCGTGCCGATCGCCAGCTCGTTGTTCTCGATGAGATCGAGCAGGATTTCCCGGAGCTGGAAGTACTTGGGCACCGGGCTGTCCGGATCGATCTGGGCCACAGGATCCTCCCCCCTCGATCTGAGATGTCTCATGAGTTATGGTTCGTACTGGTCTAGTCCGGACTAGACCACAGGCCGGAAAAGGGTGTCAACGTACGGACCGGAGACGGATCGATAACGGCCCGGTCTCGTCCGTCCGAACCGAAGGATGAGCGCGAGATGACGACCAAGATGCGCAGCGAGATCGCCGAGCAGCCAGCCGCGCTGCGAGCCACGCTCGACGCCCTCCTCCCCAGGGTCGGGGAGGTGGAGCGGCTCGCGGGGCAGACCCGCCAGCTGCTGTTCATCGCCCGCGGCACCTCCGACAACGCCGCAGTCTACGGCCGCTATCTCGCCGAGGCGCACACGGGCAGGCTCTCCACCCTCGCCGCTCCCTCGATCGCCACGACCTACCGGCGCAGGCTGGACCTCGACGGCCTGCTGGCCGTCGCCCTCTCCCAGTCGGGCAGGACCGAGGAGATCGTCGAGACCCTCGCCTGGGCGAAGGACTGCGGCGCCAGGACCGTGGCGATCACCAACGGCGGTGAGCAGAGCCCCCTGGCCCAGGCCGCGGACCTCGCCCTGTGCACGGTCGCGGGCGAGGAGAAGGCCGTCCCGGCCACCAAGACCTACACCACCCAGCTCGCCGCGCTCGCCGTGCTGGCCCTCGGCCTCGGCGCGGACGTCGACGCCGCCGACCTGCAGCGGGTGCCGGACGCGGTCGAGAAGCTGGTCGGCGACCCCGGTGACCTGGAGGCGATCGTCGAGGGCCTGGCCGACAAGCCGGGCGTCGTGGTCTCCGGCCGTGGGCTCGCCTTCTCCACCGCGCTCGAGCTGGCGCTCAAGCTCAAGGAGGCGTGCTACCTGCACGCCATGGGCCTGTCGTACGCCGACCTGCTGCACGGCCCGATCGCCGTGGTCGACGAGGACACCCCGGCCATCCTGGTCGCGGCGGGCGAGGGCCCGACCCTGGCCGGCACCGTGGCGCTCGCCGAGCGGGTGACCGGCGCGGGCGCCTCGGCCTACACGGTCGGCGGCGGCACCGCGCTGTCCTCGGTCTCCAGCGCCGCGCTGAACGGTCCCGACCTTCCCGAGTGGGTCGCCCCGATGGGCCTCATCGTCCCAGGTCAGCTGCTCACCGAGGCGCTCGCGCGCAGGCTGGGGATCGACCCCGACGCCCCCCGTGGTCTCAACAAGGTGACCCAGACCGACTGATCGCGGCATCTCCTTTAGCCTGGTCATAGCCTTGGGGACAGGGTGATCACATCTGGAGGGCGACATGGCGGCCGACGCCGACGCGATCATCGCTGGACTCGGTGGTGCGGACAACATCATCGAGATCGAACCGTGCATCACCCGGCTCCGCACCGAGGTGCGTGACGCCTCCAAGGTCGACCAGGCGGCCCTGCGGACGGCGGGCGCGCACGGTGTGATGGCGGCGGGCAACGTCGTCCAGGTGGTGGTGGGTCCCGAGGCCGACACGATCGCCAGCGACATCGAGGAAATCATTGGCTGAA
The DNA here is from genome assembly GCF_055690525.1 of Streptosporangium sp. H13245. Lineage (NCBI taxonomy): Bacteria > Bacillati > Actinomycetota > Actinomycetes > Streptosporangiales > Streptosporangiaceae > Streptosporangium > Streptosporangium sp. H13245. Next base: position 96,489 of record NZ_JBSZKT010000010.1, read on the forward strand.
GCAGGCTAAAACGGCTGAAATGGGCTGACGAGGGCCGCTCTCACGGGCAGGGCGTGCCCGGACGACACGGGTGGGCGGCCGGGGCGTGGACGGGCCGTCCTCACGGGCGGCATGCCGAGGGGAGGACGGTGACCACGGTTCTGGCACCGGTCGCGGGGGTGGCCGTGCCGCTCGGTTCGGTACCCGACCCGGTCTTCTCCGAGGGACTGGTCGGGCCCGGCCTGGCGATCGAGCCGGACAGGGTGCCCGGCCGGGTGCTCTCTCCCATCGCGGGCACCATCGTCAAGCTGCACCCGCACGCGTTCGTGGTCGTCGGCGACGACGGCAGGGGGGTCCTCGTCCACCTGGGCATCGACACGGTCGAGCTCAGGGGCGAGGGCTTCGAGCCGCTGGCCGCCGAGGGGGACCGGGTGAGCGCCGGGCAGCCGGTGGTGGCGTGGGATCCGGCCGGGATCGAGGCGGGCGGACGCCACCCGATCTGCCCGGTCGTGGCGCTGGACGCCGCCGCGAACGCCGTCACCGGCCTCGCCACGGGGGCCGTCGACGCCGGTGACGAGCTTTTCGAATGGAGCGGTCCGGCCTGAGGATTCACGGGTCGCGAGACACCGATCACGAAGCACCGACCATTCACGAAGCACCGACCATTCACGAAGCACCGATCACGAAGCACCGACCATTCACGAAGCACCGACCATTCACGAAGCACCATTCACGAAGCACCGATCACGAAGCACCGATCACGAAGTACCGATCACGAAGCACCGACCATGAAGCATCGGCCACGAAGCATCGGCCACGGAGCCGGGAGCGGGAGACGGAAAGTGGGGACGACGGCGAGACCGCCCGTGAAGGCGGCGCTCTTCGATCTCGACGGGACGCTGATCAACAGCGAGCGGCGGAGCATGGCCATGTGGTCGATGCTGCTCGACAGCCACGGAGTGGTCCACGACGAGGTCGTGCTGCGCGGGTTCATGGGACGGCGCGGGCGCGACGTCCTGGCCGAGCGCGCCCACCTCTTTCCCGGCAGGCGGATCGACGACCTGATCGAGGAGGTCTTCTCCTTCCACGACCACCCGGGTCTGCCCGACATCGTGCCGGTGCCCGGCGCCGCCGAGCTGGTCCGCCGGGTCGCGGCGTACGGTTCGCCGGTCGCGGTGGTCACCTCCGCGGGCCGCGACTGGGCGGAGGAGCGGCTGGCGCAGGTCGGTGTCCGCGACCTGCTGGAGACGATCGTGTCCGCCCACGACGTGGTCGCGGGCAAGCCCGACCCCGAGGGTTTCCTCCTCGCCGCCGCACGCCTGTCGGTCGATCCGGCACACTGTGTGGCGTTCGAGGACTCGATCGCCGGGATCACGGCGGCCAAGGCGGCGGGCATGGCGTGCGTGGGTGTGGCGACCACGCACGCGGGCACTGAGCTGACCGCGGCCGACCTCGTGGTCGCGGACCTGACCGGGGTCGCCTGGCCCCTGTCGCCCACCGATGATCCCGCGGTCTAGACCGCGGGCGTACCCCCTGGAGGAACACGTGGCCGAGCGCCAAGTCACCGTCAAGTCGGAGGTCGGCCTGCACGCCCGGCCCGCCGCGACGTTCGTGCAGACGGCGGCCAAGGCGTCCCTGGACGTCACCGTCGCCAAGGGATCCGGCGAGCCGGTGAACGCCAAGAGCATCCTGTCGGTCCTCTCGCTCGACGTCAGGGAGGGCGACACGGTGGTGATCAGAGCGGAGGGCGAGGGCGCGGAGGAGCTTCTCGACCAGCTGGCCGGCATCGCGTCGGCGCCGTGAGCACCCTCACCGGGGTGGGGGTGAGCCCCGGGATCGGGGTCGGCCCCGCCTACGTGCTCGCGTACGAGGCGCCCGTCCCGGCCCCGGGCTCCCGGCACGGCGGGGACGCCGCCGAGGAGCTGGCCGGGGCCGGGCGGGCGCTGGAGCGGGTCGCCGCCGACCTGGAGGAGCGGGGAGCCCGCGCCGGTGGCGAGGCCGGGGAGATCCTGGGGGCGCAGGCCATGATGGCCCGCGACCCTGGCCTGGCCGACGGGGTGGCCAAGCTGGTCGAGGCGGGCACCACCGCGGCTCGCGCGGTCTACGAGGCGTTCGGCCACTACCGTGACCTGCTCGCCGCCGCCGGGGGGTACCTCGGCGAGCGCGTCGCCGACCTGGACGACGTCAGGGACCGTGTCGTCGCGGTGATCGAGGGCCGGTCCACCCCCGGCCCGCCCGCGGGCACCGGGCAGCCGTACGTCCTCGTCGCCCGTGACCTGGCGCCCGCCGACACGGCGCTGCTGTCTCCGGACGTGGTGGCGGCCTTCGTCACCGAGCAGGGTGGCCCGACCAGCCACACCGCGATCCTCGCCCGCGCCATGGGGGTACCGGCCGTGGTGGCCTGCCCGGGGGCGACCTCGATCACGCCGGGGACGCCGGTGCTGGTCGACGGGGCCTCGGGGCTCGTGCGGCCCGCGCCCTCCGACGACGAGGTTCTCGGGGCGCGCAACGCCGCCGCCGCGCGGGAGGCCGTGCTCGCCTCCGCCACGGGTCCCGGGACGACCGCCGACGGGCACGCCGTGCCGCTGCTCGCCAACATCGGCGGGCCGCGCGACGTGGCCGCCGCGCTGGAGTACGGGGCCGAGGGGATCGGGCTCTACCGGACCGAGTTCCTCTTCCTCGACCGGGCCGAGGCGCCCTCCGCCGAGGAGCAGGAGGCCGCCTACCTGGAGGTGCTGGACGCCTTCCCCGGCGGCAGGGTGATCGTGCGGACCCTCGACGCGGGGGCCGACAAGCCGCTCGCCTTCCTGCCGCCGGGCGCGCACGAGCCCAACCCGGCGCTGGGGGAACGCGGGGCCCGGCTGTTCAGGACACACCCGGAGATCATGGGCACCCAGCTCGCCGCCCTGGCCTCGGCGGCCTCGCGCTCGTCGGCGAGGCTCCAGGTGATGGCGCCGATGGTGGCCACCGCCGAGGAGGCCGCCTGGTTCGCCGACGCCTGCGAGGCGGCGGGGCTGCCGTCGGCCGGAGTGATGATCGAGATACCGTCGGCGGCCCTGCGCGCCTCCGACCTGGCCGTCCGGGCGGGCTTCTTCTCCATCGGCACCAACGACCTGGCCCAGTACGCCCTCGCCGCCGACCGGCAGCTGGGCGCGCTGACCGGGCTCCAGGACGCCTGGCAGCCCGCCCTGCTCGACCTGGTCGCCCTGGCCACGGCGGGGGCAGCCGGGCGCGGGAGGCCGTGCGGGGCCTGCGGTGAGGCCGCGGCCGACCCGGCCCTCGCCTGCGTGCTCGTCGGGCTCGGGGTCACCTCGCTGTCGATGTCCGCCCCGGCGCTGCCCGCCGTACGGGCCGCGCTGTCGCGTCACACGCGGCAGCAGTGCCACCTGGCCGCCGCCGCCGCGCGGGCCGCCTCCTCCCCGGAGGACGCGCGCGCCGAGGCGCGCTCGCACCTGCCCGGCCTGGCCGGTCTGGCCCTGTGACGTGGGCGGACTTCCCGTACGGAACGGAAGGCGCCGGTCGGTGGGAGGCGTGGGGACGGTGGTGACCGGGTGGATGCGCGGGCGCCGGGGCGCGGGCCCGGATAGCGTAAGCGGCATGGCTCGGTGGATACGTGTGACGGGTATTGCAGTGATCGCGACGATGGCGGCCGGATGCGCCGAGGCGGGGAGGACCACTCCGCCCGCGTCCGGCGCGACACGGGTGGGTGAGACCTCCGCGAACGCCGACGCGGCACCCGCCAGGACCCCCGAGACCGAGGCGTCGTCCGTTCCCCCCGCGGCCTCCGCGACGGCGGAGGCGCCGGGGGTGGAGGGCGTGCTCGCCTCGATGAGCGTGGAGGAGAAGGTCGGCCAGCTCTTCATGCCCGTGCTGTACGGCCCGGCGGCCGACACGTCGTCGGGGGAGAACCAGGCGCGGTTCGGGGTGGACACCCCGGCGAAGATGATCGCCCGCTACCGTCCCGGCGGGGTGATCCTCTTCCCCTGGGCGGGCAACGTCAAGAACGTCCGGCAGATCGTGGCGCTGACCAACGGGCTGCAGAAGGCGTCCCCCGAGATCCCGTTGCTGATCGGCACGGACCAGGAGAACGGCAGGGTCTCCCGCCTCGCCCCGCTGGTCACCCCCCTTCCCGGGGCGTCGGTCATCGGCGCGACCCGCGACATCGCGCTGGCCCGCCGGGCCGCGGAGGTGACGGGCACCGAGCTGCGCGCCCTGGGCGTCAACCTCGACTTCGCGCCCGTCGCCGACGTCAACGTCAACCCGCGCAACCCGGTGATCGGCCCGCGCGCTTACGGCTCGGACCCGAAGAAGGTCGCGCCGATGGTCGCCGCCGCCGTCGAGGGCTTCCACGACGCGGGGATCGGGGCCACGGCCAAGCACTTTCCCGGCCACGGCGACACCGGGGTCGACAGCCACACCGGCCTGCCGGTGATCAAGCATTCCCGGTCCCAGTGGGACAGGCTGGACGCCCCGCCGTTCGCCGCCGCCATCGACAAGGACGTCGACGCGATCATGAGCGCGCACGTCGTCATGCCGAAGCTCGATCCCTCGGGTGACCCCGCCACCCTGTCCAAGCCGATCCTGACCGGGCTGCTCCGCGAGAAGCTCGGCTTCGACGGCGTCGTCTCGACCGACGCGCTGGACATGGCGGGGGTGCGCAAGAAGTACGGGGACGGGGAGGTCGCGGTACGGGCGATCCAGGCCGGGGTGGACCTGCTGCTCATGCCACCCGACTACCGCGAGGCCCACCGGGCGCTGCTGGCGGCCGTGGCGTCCGGGAAGATCTCCCAGGAGCGGCTCGACCAGTCCGTCCGGCGGCTGCTGAAGCTGAAGGCCGCTCGCGGCCTGCTGGAGAGGGCGCCGGTCGCCGACCCCGCCAAGGCCGAACGGGTGATCCGTTCGGCCGAGCATCTCAAGGTCGCCCGGCTCATCACCTCACGGGCCCGCTGAGCGGGATCCCGGGGTTCCTGCCAATGGGCCGTATCAGGCCCTGTCAGGCTGTACCAGCTGTATCAGCTGGTATCAGCCTGTATCAGGCGAGCTGAAGGTTGCCGGTCCTGGCCAGCGAGACGATGAGCGACTGGATGATGCGGGTGAGCAGGGCCTCGATCAGCATGACGGCCGCCTTGGCGAGCACGGTGGAGATGAATCCGGACATAACAACCTCACAGGGAGAAGGAGCGCTTAAGGTGATAATTCATACCAAAGGCGTCCAAGTCACCTGTCAAGAGGTTGCTGTTTGGTGAACATTCGGTGACATCCTGCGAGTTGACCGCTGGAAGGCCACCCCGGCGGCCGTCGTGGTGGCGGCGCTCCCCAGGGCGACGGTCCACCCCACGGGCCCGAGGGGGTGGCAGCCGAAGAACCGGCACACCCCCGGAACCGAGACCGTGACGCCCAGGACGGCGAGCGACAGCAGCGAGGCCAGGACGACCAGGCGATCCCGGCTGCCCAGGGCCAAGGTTTGCAACAGCTGCGACGCCACGAGCGCGACCAGGCCCATCGTGTCCGCCCGCCCGCGCGTACCGGTCATCCGGCCGATCGCCCAGGCCGCGCCCGCCGCGCTCGCCGTGGTGGCGGCGCGCAGGTAGATGTCGCGGGTCAGCGAGGCTCCCAGCGAGGCCTCCGGGCCCTCGTCCAGCAGCTTCTCCGGACTGGTGGCCGCCGGGGGCCGGGAGGCCACCGCCATGGCGGGCAGCATGTCGGTGAGCAGGTTGACCAGGAGCAGCTGCCGGGCGTTCAGCACGTTCCCGCCGCTGATCAGGCTGGACCCGACCGCGAAGACGATCTCGCCGATGTTGCCGCCGAGCAGGATGCTCAGGGCGTCGCGGACCGAACCCCACATGGCCCTGCCCTCGATGATCGCGTCGACGATCGTCTCGATGCGGTCGTCGGTCACGACGATGTCGGCCGCCGCCCGCGCCGCAGGGGTGGCGCGGGACCCGAGGGCGATCCCCACGTCCGCGCCCCTGATCGCGGGGGCGTCGTTGGCGCCGTCACCGGTGACCGCGACGACCTTGCCGGTCCGGCGCAGGCAGCTCACGATTCGCGCCTTGTGCGCCGGGGTGGTCCTGGCGAAGACCGTCACGTCCGGCAACGCCTCCACCAGCGTGTCGTCGTCCATTTCGTCCAGCTCGGGCCCCGTCATGATCCGCCCGCCGTTGAGCACGTTCAGCTCGGCGCCGATCGCCTCCGCGGTGCTCGGATGGTCACCCGTGATCATGACGACGCGCACGCCCGCCCGCGTGAGGCGGCCGACGCTCTCCGCGGCCGTGGGGCGTACGGGGTCGGCCAGGCCGAGGAACCCGAGGAAGCACAGGTCCTGGATGCGGGACTCGTCGAGATCGCGGCGGTCGGAGGCGGGGCGTTCCGCGACCGCGAGCACCCGGTAGCCCTGCCGGGCGAGCTGGTCGAGTTCCTTCTCGATCTCCGCCACGAGGGGATCCACGAGAGGGACCACCCGGCCGTCGCGGAGGATGGACGTGCAGCGGGTGACCACGACCTCGGGGGCGCCCTTGACGCTCAGCAGCGGGCCCGAGTCCCCCTTGCCGAGTACGGCGTGGTAGCCGCGTCCCGGTTCGAAGGGAAGCTCGTCGACCCGCTCCCAGCTTCCGGTGCCCTTCTCGGTCACGCCCAGCCGCTCGGCCCCCTTCAGCACGGCCCGGTCGGTGGGATGCGGGACGGGACGCCCCTCGTCGTGCCGGGGACAGGCACGCATCCCTGCGGTCACGATGTGCCTCAGCTCGGGCGTCAGGTCCTCCACGGTGCGCTCGTCCTGCACGTCCGAGACGCACCGCAGGCTGATGCGCCCCTCGGTGAGGGTTCCCGTCTTGTCGAAGCAGAGGACGTTCACCCGGCCGAGGGCCTCGATCGTGGAGGGGTTGGGCACCAGGGTGTTGCGGGTCGACAGCCGCCGCGCGGAGGCGAGCTCCGCGACCGAGGCGACGAACGGCAGCCCCTCGGGCACGGCGGCGACGGCGAGGCTCACCGCGGGCGCGAGCGCCTGCGGTACCGAGCTGCCGCGCAGCAGGTCGGCGGCGAGCAGGACGACGCCGGATCCGACCGCGACCGGCAGGACCCGGCGGCTCAGCTCCCGCAGCCGCAGCCGCACCCCCGAGTCCGGAGGGCGCTCCGAGGCGAGCCTGGCGGTCCTGGCCGCCTCGGTCGTCTCGCCCGCCGCGACCACCACGGCCAGCCCGCTACCGGCCGCCACCGTCGTCCCCTCGTAGACCATCGAGGTCCGGTCGGCGACGGCGGGCGCGTCGACGGGCTCCGGCGACTTGGTGACGAGCATCGACTCCCCGGTCAGGGCGGCCTCGTCGATCTCCAGGCCCACCGCCTTGAGCACGCGGCAGTCGGCCGGAACGGTGTCGCCCGCGCGCAGCTCGACCACGTCGCCGGGTACGAGGTCCTCGACGGCCGCGTTCACCTGCTCGTGGGAGCGGGCGGCGCTCGTCTTCTCGCCCGTACTCCTCGTACCCCGGGAGGAGCGAGCCGTGCTCGCCTTCTCCTGGGGGCGGCGCAGCCGTACGGTGACCGCCACCGCCTCGGTCAGGCGGTGCAGCGCCTTGTCGGCGGTGTAGCGCTGGCTCCCCCCGATGAGCGCGTTGGCGACCACGACCGTGCCGATCATCACCGAGTCGGAGACCGAGCCGACCAGGGCCGACAGGCCCGCCCCGGCCGCCAGCACGGGGGTCAGCGGGTTGGCCAGCTCCTCGGCGGACACGCGCAGCAGCGAATCGGGGCCCTGGGGCTTCTCCGACCCCGTGGAGGACCTGCGCCGTACGGCCTCGGCCTCGCTGATCCCGCTGGCCGACGACCCCAGCAGGGCCAGGACCTCCTTGGTCGGCATCGCGTGCCAGGGGGTCCTGTCGACCCTGATCGGCGGCGTCTCCCGCCCGGCGTGCCAGCCCGCCCACTCGCCCGTGACGAGGGTGGCCATCGACGTGCAGCTGCTCGCGAGCTGAGCCTTGTGCGACGAGTCCCTCGGTGGCCCGAGGGTGGCCAGCACGCCTCCGGCGGCGGTCCCCGCGGCGGTGAGCCACACGCACCGCTCGCTCGTCTTCCTCGCCGGTGCCAGGCAGCTCAGGAGCAGGTGGACCTCCTCAAGCTCGGCGATCACGTCCGCGTCCCAGGGCACCCGGCCAGAACGGCGCAGCACGCCGATCCCCAGGTCGGCCTGGGCCAGCGCGGCCATCCGGCGCGCGGACACCACGGCGACCCCGTGGCCGTCCGCCTGGAGCGCGCGAACCGACCGGGCCAGCCGGGAACCGCCCGGCACGATCTCGTCGATGCCGAGCCGCAGGCCGAGCTCCGCGTCGCCTCCCGCGAGCGCCACGGCGCACGCGTCCTTGGCCGCGGCGACGATCGCGTCGGCCAGCGGGTCGACCCGAGGCGCCAGGCCGACCAGGGCGGCCGGAAGGCCCTTCCGCGTCACGCGGACGGCCCGGATCCCCCCGGCCTCCCAGTCCTCGGCCTCCTCGGCGACGAGCCCGGCCGGGCCCGCGAGAGGCTCGGCCTTCCAGGTGTCGCGTTCCCGCCGCGCGGCGGGGTCGTCGACGTCGATCAGGTCGTGGAGCCGCGCGCGCAGCCCGTCGAGGCCCTCGCCGTTCACGGAGCCCGCGTCGCCGAGGGGGATGACGCGGTCGATCTCCCACGAACCCGCGCCGAGCACGTCGGCGTCGAGGATGACGGTGTCGATCCCGTCCATGCGGCGCAGAGCCCGGTCGTTGAGGACGATCGCCCCGCGCCTCGCCATGGCCCGCCCTATCGCGGAGGCGAAGGACTCGCGGCCCAGCTTCGCGGCCTTGGGCGTCGTCGCGGTGAGCATGGCGACGGCGCGCTCCCGGCCGTCACCGAAGAGGTACGTCAGCCCGGTGGCGCCCAACGCCGCCGGGACCCCGACGCGCTCGAACCGCTCCACGGGGCTGTGGGCCATGGGCGCGGGGCGCGGCCTGCCGGTCGTACGGGTGTGGCGGTAGGAGCCCTCCCGCGACCCCAGTTCGTGCTGGCGCCTCTCCCAGGCCCGCCGGGTGTCGCGCGCCTCGATGTAGCGGCCGACGGCGGTGGCCGACTGGACGAGCATGCCCACCCGGCGCAGCGCCAGGGTGTGGGTGACGATGTTCGCCGTCGCGAACAGGGCGACGGTGGCCGGGCCGCCGATGTGGCGCTCCAGCTCGTGACGGACCTTCGGGGTGGTCTCGGCCAGGCCCAGCAGCGCGGGGACGATCGGCGGGATCGGCGGTACGTGCACCGCTCGCCCGGCGAACGCCATGCCCGCCCCGAGCAGGCTCGCGCCGAGCCGGACGCCGGCGCGGGTGTGCCGTTCCACCAGCCTGGTGGTGTGGTGATCCACCAGGCTGGAGACGAGGAATCCGGGCTTCGGGGACTCCTGTTCGGCGTCCTCGTCCTCGTCCTCGTCGTCGGTGTCCTCGTTCAGGTCGTCGTCGTCGCCGCCGGTCAGGTCGTTGTCGTCGTCATCGTCGTCGTCGTCCGTACCCCCGCCGTCGAGCGCTTCGATGATCGACAGCAGCTTCTCCAGGTTGATCGACTCCGGGTCGCATCCCACGAAGACGGAGCCGAGGACACCGTTGACCTCGGCCCGCTCGACCCCCTTCAGCCTCAGCAGCGCGTTCTCCAGCCGCCGGGCCTTCGACTCGCTGCCCTGGGCGCCGACCGTGCGCAGATCGACATGGAGCCCTCCGGGACAGATCCGCCTCCCGCGTGAACGCGGCAGGGCGTTCCTGACCGCGCCGGGCACGACCTTGATCGCACCGGGCACGACACTCCAGAGGGTTTCCGCGGGACCGGACAGCAGGCGGGGAACGAACATTCAGATCTCCAGCAGGCAAGATGACGGGGCCGATCAGGCCGTTGGTTACGCGTGGCCTGATCGGCCCCATCGCTGCGATTACTTGGACGACCTCCCGCGGGCCACACCCCTCGAACGGGAGGCGGACGTCGTCGCCCGGGAGGCGGAGCCCGCCGTGCGAGAGGCGGACGCCGAGGCCCGAACCCGTGAGGTGGGCGTCGCGGCCCGTCGTGACGTGGACGTCGTGGTGCGGGACGCCGGTTTCGTGGTCCGCGACGCGGGCTTCGTCGCCCGTGCCGAGGGCTTCGAGGTCCGGGGTACGGGCCTCGTGGCCCGGGACGCGGTCGCGGCCCGTGCGCGTGAGGCGGTCGTGGTCCGTGAACCGGTGCCCGTGGTCCGTGCGGCGGTGCTTCCCGTACGGGTCGCGGTGCCCGTCGTACGTGACGTGGCACCGGTCGCCCGTGACGTGGTGCTCGCGGCTCGCGAGGTGGCCGCCGACGCCCGCGACGCGGGCCTCGTGGTCCGTGCGGCGGTGCTCCCCGTACGGGTCGCGGTGCTTCGGGTCCGCGAGGCGGGGCTGGCCGCCCGGGTGGCCCGGGAGGCGGTGGTGCCCGTAGCGCGCTTCGTGGTGCCTGTGGCGCGTTTCGTGGTGCCCGTGGTGCGGGTCGCGGGCTTCGTGGTCCGCGAGGTGGCGCTTCCCGTACGGGATGTGGCGCTTCGGGTCCGCGAAGTGGTGCCCGTGGCGCGCTTCGTGGTGCCCGTGGTGCGGGTCGCGGGCTTCGTGGTCCGCGAGGCGGTGCTTCCCGTACGGGTCGCGGTGCTTCGGGTCCGCGAAGTGGGACTGGTCGCCCGGGAGGCCGAAGCGGCTGCCCGGGAGGCGGCGCCCGCCGTGCGGGACGCGGCACCGGTGGCCCGGGACGCGGCGGTGCCCGCCGCGCGCTTCGCGGTACCTGTGGCACGCTTCGCGGCGCCCGCGGCGCGGGTCGCGGTGCTACGGGTCCGTGAAGTGGTGCCCGTGGCGCGTTTCGTGGTGCCCGTGGCGCGGGTCGCGGCGCTGCGGGTCCGTGAAGTGGCGCTTCCCGTGCGGGTCGCGGGCTTCGCGGTCCGCGAGGCGGCGCTTCCCGTACGGGATGTGGCGCTGCGGGTCCGTGAGGCGGTGCTTCCCGTGCGGGTCGCGGTGCTGCGGGTCCGTGCGGTGGGGCTGGTCGCCCGGGAGGCCGAGGCGGCCGCCCGGGAGGCGGCGCCCGCCGTGCGGGACGCGGCACCGGTGGCCCGGGACGCGGCGGTGCCCGCCGCGCGCTTCGCCGTACCGGCCGCCCGGGAGGCGGCGCTCGCGGTGCGGGACGCGGCGGTGCCCGCCGCCCGGGACACGGTGCTCGCGGCCCTGGAGGCGGTACGTGACGCGGACGCCGCCGTCGTACGGGACGCGGGCCTGGTGGTCCGGGACGTGGAGCTTCCCGTGCGGGACCTCGACGTCGAACCGGTCGTCCGGGACCTGGACGTCGAACCGCTCGTCCGGGACGCGGTGCCTCCGGACGCGGACGCCGAAGTGCCGGACGCGGAGCTCGCGGGCCTGGAGACCGGGCTCGATGACCGGTTCTTCCCGCGCGCACGCTGCGCGATCAGCGTCCCGACCCCGATGGCCGCCGCTACCGGCCATTCGAGCAGTCCCGCCACCGCGAGCGCGCCGAGTCCTCCGTAGTAGACGATGCGCTCGGTTGGCGGGAGGAACGACTTGGCCGCGTCGACGGCCTGCCCCGCCTCCTGCCTGCTGACGCGCGGCAGGTGAACATGCGGAGGCCGCAACTGCACGGTCATCATCGGAAATTTGAGCGTTAGCGAGTGGCCGTCCTTTTTCCTGCTTGCCTGGGCATGCGCGGTGGACGTTGCGGGTGTGGTCGGTCTCTGCGCCGTACGGGCGCGTGACCGGCTCGTCTGAGCTACTGCCATGATCCCTCCTCATGGGAACCGAGGGAAGGTGCAAATGGAGCCCGCAGGAGGTCGATCATGCCTTCTACGTGCGGTTATATGGCCCGAGTGCCATTCTCGTAATCTTCCTCGTATTGTGGCCGCGAAACGCGTAACGGTCGTTGAATCGGATGTTAGGGGAGGAATCTCCGACCGCTCGGACCGCACGCTGTCCGTTTAGGGATGCTTTGTGGAGGTGCGGCGAGCGGCGGTGCGAGGGTGAACCTCGTCCGGACCGTCGAGGACACGCGTGCCGGGAGCCGCACGATTCGGCACCACCCCTTCGGCCGCCGTCCACCGGTGCGCGCCTACCCTGGAACCCGTTCCACCAAGGAGGAGAGATGCTGAAGGGCGTGCTGATCGACTGGGGTGGCGTGCTCACCGTCGGTCTCACCGAGGCGATCGCCGAGTGGATCGTCGCCGAGAGACTCGACGAGGCCCACTACCGGGAGGTGATGCGCGAGCTCATCGTCCGCGCGTACGAGAACACGGAGAACGGCGAGAACACCATCCACGCCCTGGAGCGCGGAGAGATCTCCGGCCTGGACTTCGAACGCGACCTGGCGGCCAGGCTGATCACGACGGACGGCGTGCCACCGGCCGCCGAGGGGCTGCTGACCAGGATGTTCTCCCGCTTCCACCGGGTCGAGCCGATGTACGAGATGCTCCGTGAGGCCCGCGCCGCGGGGCTGCGCACCTGCCTGCTCTCCAACTCCTGGGCGAACGAGTACCCCCGCGAGGGCTGGGAGGACTTCTTCGACGAGGTCGTCATCTCGGGGGAGGTCGGCATGCGCAAGCCCGAGCCGAGGATCTTCGAGCACGCGCTCGGCAGGATCGGCCTGGCCGGGGAGGAGTGCGTGTTCGTCGACGACATCGAGGCCAACATCGAGGCCGCCCGGCGGCTCGGCATCGTCGGCGTGCACCACCGCGACCCCGAGCTGACCATCGCCGAACTGGAGACCCTGTTCCGGATCTCGCTTCGCTGACCCGTCGCGCGGGTGGTACCACCGGAGGTCGCCCGTACTGGCACACTCGATGCGTGAATCGGCGCCGAACCGGCGCCGATGTCGGAGAGATAGATCGAGGCATGGATGCGCGTCTACCTGCCGTGTACGCTCCCGGCGCTGGCCCGTGTGGCCACCGCGGGGGAGCTCGGCCCGGCCCCGCTGACCGGCTACGCGGTGACCCCCGCGTTGATCGAGTGGTACGCCTCGGGTGACACCGAGGAACTGGAGTACGTCGCCCTGACCGAGGCGGCCAGGGATTCCCTGCGGATGCTGGCCGCCGACCGCGCCGACGGGGTGGAGGTCGCCGCCCGGCGGGTGGTCGTCGCCGTCGACGTGCCCGAGGGCGACGTGGGCGCGAGCGCCGACCTGGAGGAGCGCGCCCGGGTGCGGCTCGCCGGGGCGGTCCCGCTGAGCCTGGTCGCCGCGGTCCACGTGGACGACATGTCGGCGGTGAAGGACGTCGAGGCCGCCCTCGCCGCGCTGCCCGCGGCCGACCGGGGCGACGACGACGCCCGCTTCACCGTGGACGGCGCCGAGGCCAACGAGCTCCTGTGGTACGCCACCCAGGAGATCCCCGACCTGGTCGGCTGACCTCCTCCCGCCTGTCCGGAGCCCGTCCCCCGGGGCTCGAAGCCCCGGGGGAGTCCCCGTGCCGCGAGCGTCCAGAGTGGGCCACCTCTCCCTGCCACGGCGCCGACCCGGCGGGGGTTTTCGCTATTCTGGAGGGCAATATGAGACACATTGTTTGGGATTGGAACGGCACGCTGTTTCACGACATCGACGCCGTCGTCGGTGCGACGAACGCGGTGTTCGAGCCGTACGGGCTGGGTTCCTACGATGCCGACCGCTTCCGCGCGGTCTACACGCGCCCGATCTGGGCCGCCTACGAGCGCATGCTCGGCCGTGCCCTTGAGGACGGCGAGTGGGAGCGGCTCGACCTCGGTTTCCACGAGAGCTACCACCAGCTGATGCTGGAGTGCGGGCTGGCCGCCGACGCCCTCTCCACCCTGCAGAGCTGGGAGCGCTCGGGCGGCAAGCAGTCGCTGCTGTCCATGTGGGCGCACGAACGCCTGGTCCCCAAGATCGCGGAATTCGGGATCGACCACCACTTCACCCGGATCGACGGCCTGCGCAGCGCCTCCGGCGGGCACAAGGCCGAGTCGATGGTGGCCCACCTCGCCGCGCTCGGCGTCGACCCGGCCGACGTCCTCGTCATCGGCGACAGCCTGGACGACGCGCACGCCGCCCAGCACGTCGGGGCCCGCGCGGTCCTCTACACCGGCGGCATGACCAGCCGGGCCGACCTGATGGCCTGCGGCGTCCCGGTCGTCGACACCCTGGAGAACGCGCTCGACCACGCCTGACGGCCCGTGACGCGCCCGGCCACGCCTGACGGCGCGTGACGCGCGTCCGGGGTGTCGTACCCCCGGAGGAGGCGCTCGGCCACACCTGACGGCCCGGAGGCATGTGTCCCGGTCGTCGCCGTCATGGATCGCGCTCAGCCGCGCGTGACGCGCGTCCGGGGTGTCGCACCCAGGAGAACGCGCCCGGCCACGCCTGAGGGCCCGGAGGTATGTGTCCCCGGTCGTCGCCGTCATAGCGGACGCGCCCGGCCACGCCCGACAACCCGTGACGTGACCTCCCAAGAACCGGCAAACGGATCCTTTCGGTATCGAAGGCGGTCGCCAGACGCCCGGGGCCGTACCCTGGGCATCCGCACCCATTCCGGGAGGCCCCCGATCAACCGCCTCGTCCTCTGGAACATCGACCTCACGCTGGTCGACGTGTCGATCGTCACCCGCGAGGCATACGCGGAGGCCTTCCGAAGCGTGACCGGAAGGCCCCTGGTCAAGCTGACCCAGGCCAACGGCCGCCCCGACTCGGAGATCGTCTTCGAGATGCTCGCCATCAACGGGATCGTCGCCGGGGACGACCACCTCCCCAGGTTCCTCGACGCGCTGGCCGGGGCCTTCGGCGCCCGGCGCAGGCGCCTGGCCAAGGACGGCCGGATGATGCCCGGCGCCCGCGACGCGCTGAAGGCCGTGGCGAAGCTCGACGGCGTGGTCCAGTCGGTGCTCACCGGCACGATCAAGAGCAACGCGGCGCACAAGCTGACCGCGTTCAGCCTCGACAAGCACATCGACTTCGAGATCGGCGGCTACGGCGAGGAGGTCTATCCCAAGGCCACTCTTCTACAGGTCGCCCAGGGCCGCGCCAAGCAGAAGTACGGGGCGACCTTCGACGGGCGCAACACCGTGCTGATCGGCGACTCGGCCAGGGACGTCCAGGCCGCCAGGATCGCCGGGGCCGCGATGATCGGGGTCGCCTCGGGGCGCTCCCTCCCGGCCGAACTGCACGAGGCGGGAGCCGACGTGGTCCTGCCCGACCTCTCCAACCCCTCCGAGGTCGTCGCCGCCGTCGCCGGTCTCACCTCCCCGGCCCGGCGCTCCGGCCACTCCCCGGCGGGCCGCTGACCTTCGGCCTCACCGGCCGGCGAGCGGCGGCCGTATGTGGTCGTCCCACACGGGGTGGCCGGAGGGTGTGTGGTCACGGGGGATGACATTCGGGTGGGGCGCCGAGAGGATGGGGCCATGGTTGAGGAAGGTGCGCCGCTCTGGGAGCCGTCCCCGGAGATCGTGAGGAACGCCAAGGTCACCCGCTACGCGGAGTGGCTGGGCAGGGCCGCTGACTACGAGTCCCTGTGGCGGTGGTCGGTCGACGCCCCCGAGGAGTTCTGGACGTCGATCTGGGACTACTTCGGGGTCGTGGGGGAGCGCGGTGACGGGCCCGTCATGTCGGGGGAGATGCCCGGCACCGAGTGGTTCGCCGGGTCGACGCTGAACTACGCGGCGAACGCGCTGCGCGGGGCCGCGTCCGACCCCGGGCGGCTCGCGGTGGTCTCCCGCGACGAGGCGGGCGGGCGCCGGACGCTCACCCTGGGCGAACTGGCCGGGGAGGTGGCGCGGGTCAGGACGGGACTGGCCGCGCTGGGCGTCGGGCGGGGCGACCGGGTCGCGGCCTACGTGCCGAACGTCCCCGAGGCGCTGGTCGCCTTCCTGGCGACCGCCTCCCTGGGCGCGATCTGGTCCTCCTGCTCGCCCGACTTCGGCGCGCCCAGCGTGATCGACCGTTTCACCCAGATCGAGCCGAAGGTGCTCATCGCGGTCGACGGCTACGACTACAACGGCAGGCACTTCGACCGGAGCGACGTCGTCCAGGACATCGCCGCCAAGCTGCCGACCCTGGTGGCACGGATACGCATCCCGGCCCAGGAGACGGAGCCTCGGGACACGATCGTGACCGGCGACGGAGCCCGTACGACGAGCGAGGCCCGTACGACGAGCGGGGTCCGCACGGTGAGCTGGGCGGAGGCGCGTGCCGTCGCGGGGCCGCTCGACTTCGAGCCGGTGCCGTTCGGGCACCCGCTCTGGATCGTCTACTCCTCGGGCACCACCGGGCTGCCCAAGCCGATCGTGCACGGCCACGGCGGCGTGGTGCTGGAGCACCTCAAGGCGCTCTCCTTCCACCAGGACCTGGGCGAGGGCGACGTCTTCTTCTGGTACACCACCACCGGCTGGATGATGTGGAACTACCTCGTCGGCGGCCTGCTGGTCGGCTCGGCGGTGGTGCTCTACGACGGGGCGGCGACCTACCCGGAGACCGGCGCGCTCTGGCGGCTCGCCGCCGAGGAGGGGGTCACCTACTTCGGTACGGGGGCCCCGTACGTGATCGCGTCCATGAAGGCCGGTCTCGGGCCGTCCGGGCTCGACCGGCTGCGGGGCCTCGGCTCCACCGGCTCGCCGCTGCCGCCCGAGGGGTTCGCCTGGGTGCACGACGCGCTGCCGGAGGTCCAGCTCGGCTCGTTCTCCGGCGGCACCGACGTGTGCACCGGTTTCGTGGGCGCCGTGCCGCTGCTCCCGGTCCGGGCGGGGGTGATCCCGTGCCGCTGCCTGGGGGCGAGGGTCGAGTCCTTCGACCCGTCGGGCACGCCGGTGGTCGGCGAGGTGGGCGAGCTGGTGCTGACCCTGCCGATGCCGTCGATGCCGGTGATGTTCTGGAACGACCCCGACGGGTCCCGCTACCGCGACAGCTACTTCTCCGAGTATCCCGGCGTCTGGCGGCACGGCGACTGGATCAAGATCCTCCCCGACGGCGGCTGCGTGATCTACGGCCGCTCCGACTCGACCCTGAACCGGGGCGGCGTCCGGATGGGCACCAGCGAGTTCTACCGCGTGGTGGAGCGCTTCGAGGAGATCACCGACAGCCTGGTGATCGACACCGGCCAGCTCGGCCAGGAGGGCCGCCTCCTGCTGTACGTCACCATGGCCGAGGCGGCGACCCTGGACGACGACCTGGTCGCGCGCCTGCGCCGGGAGCTGCGGGAAGGTCTCTCCCCGCGCCACGTGCCGAACGAGATCATCGAGGTCCCCGGCATCCCCCGTACCCTCAGCGGCAAGAAGCTGGAGGTCCCCATCCGCAAGATCCTCCTCGGAGTCGCCCCGGAAAAGGCCGCCAACCTCGACGCCATGGCCAACCCCGAGGTCCTCTCCCACTTCGTCCCGGAACCCCACCCCGGCCCGGAGGCCGAACTCGCCTCGGAACCTCGTCCCGTCCTGGAATCCGGGCTCGCCCCGGAGGCCGACGCCCCCCGGCGCTGAGCGTCGCGTCACCGGCCGCGCCGGACGGCCCCGATGTCCAGAAGGCGCCGTCCTCGGGTACGGCGTGAAGTCCCGGCATCGGGAAGCATCGGTGTCATGGCCGGTTGTCGCGGCCGGGCGGTCCCGGTTTCCTGAGGACATTCCTCCCGGGAACCGGGGGCACCGGCTCAGGCGGCCCGGGACGGGATCCCGGTTTGCTGCACAGGTGATGAAAAATCCTGACACGTTCCGCCGGGTCGTCGCCGGTATCGCCCTGCTCGCCTGGCCGGTGCTGGAGTTCCTGGCCTTCCTCACCTCACCCCCCGGAACCAGCCACGAGCCCGGGATCTTCCGCGAGAACGCGACGACCGTGCAGGTCAGCGCGCTGCTCTACATCTGGGCGACGCTCAGCCTCATCCCGCTGGTCCTCGCCCTGGCCCACCTGCTGCGCGAACGCGCCCCGAGGGCGGGCGGTATCGGGGCCGCGCTCGGGCTGATCGGCTCCGGGCACGCGCTGACGCTCTTCACCACCGACTTCTACGACCTCGCCCTGGCCCAGACGCTGCCCGCCGCGCAGGCGGAGGCGGTCACGGCCAGGGCGGGCGAGCTGTGGGGCTTCCTGTACGGCATGCTGCTGCCCGCGTTCCTGTGCCACGTCGGCCTGTTCACCCTGCTGATCACGCTGGCCGCGGTGCGGATCGCCCCCTGGTGGGTGCCGGTCGTCGCGATCGCGGGGACGGTCGTCCCGTTCGTGGTCGCCGGGCAGCCTCCGGTCGTGCAGTCGGTGGGCGCCCTGCTCCACCTGGCCGCCTACGGCTGGATCGCGCTGCGCGTGCTGCGCATGCCGGACGCCGAGTGGATCGGGGGTGTCAGAGCCCCGCTTCCCGCGCGCGCATGATCGCCTGCGCCCGGTCGGCCACCTGGAGCTTGGTGAAGACGGCCGACACGTGGTTGCGCACGGTCTTCTGGCTCAGCCCGAGCCTGGCCGCGATCTGCGGGTTCGTCAGGTGCTCGGCGACCAGGCCGAGGATCTCCCGTTCCCGCCTGGTCAGCTCGGGCAGGGCCGGTTCGCCCCGCCCGGAACCGGAACCGGACCCGTGCCCGCGCTCGGTGAAGTAGCCCATCAGCCGGGCGGCGACGGCGGGCCCGAAGATGGCCTCCCCCTCGGCGACCGCCTGTACCGACCGGACGATCTCCGCCTTCCTGGCGCCCTTGAGGACGTAGCCCCGGGCGCCGGCCCGTATGGCGGCGAACACCGAGTCGTCGTCGTCCGACATGCTGAGCACGACCACCCGGATGTGCGGGTGGTCACGGGCGAGCCGCTCGGTCGCCGCGACCCCGCCCATGCCGGGCATCGCCAGGTCCATCAGGACCACGTCGGGCTGTGCCCGCCCGACCAGGGCCAGCGCCTGCTCGCCGCTCGCGGCCTCGTCGGCCACCTCGATGCCCTCGGCCGTCGACAGCAGGGTCCGCAGTCCCGCGCGGAACCCCGGGTGGTCGTCAACCAGCAGGATCCGGATCACCGCTGTCCCCTTCCTCCTTATCGCCCGCGGGCAGTACGACCCTGACGAGGGTCCCGCCCTCCGGACGCTCCTCGAACGTGCACGATCCGCCCAGCTCCGCGGCCCGCTCCCGCATCGACGCCAGCCCGACCCCCGCCCCCGGCTCCCCGGCGCCGTTCCCCGTACCGTCCGGCCTCCCGGCAGCGGCTCCTGCCGCGCCCGGCTCCCCGGAACCGGGCTCCCCGGCGCCGTTCCCCGTACCGTCAGGCCCCCCGGACCCGGGTCCCGGGCGCATACCCCGGCCGTCGTCGGACACCTCCAGTCTCAGCGTGCCGTCCGCGACCTCCACCCGCAGCTCCGCGCGGGTCGCCCCGGCGTGCCTGCGGACGTTGGCCAGCGCCTCGGACGCGATCCGGTAGGCGGCGACCTCGGTGGCGGCCGGGAGCGGCGGCAGGTCGTCCGGGGCGCACAGGGTCACGCGCAGGCCGGACGGCTGCCGGGTCGCGTGGGCGCGGAGCGCGCCGAGCAGCCCCAGGGAGTCCAACGCGGGCGGGCGCAGCCCCTCCACCAGGGTCCGGACGTCGGCCACCGCGGCCTCGGCGTCGGAGACGATCCCGGCCAGCAGCCGCCGCGCGCGCTCGTCGCCGACCAGGTCGTGCACGGCCTCCGCGCGCATGGTCAGCGCGGCCAGCGTGGGCCCGAGCCCGTCGTGCAGGTCGCGCCTCAACCGGCGCCGTTCCTCCTCGCGGGCCATCACCAGCCGCTCCCGCGAGCGCCGTAGGTCGGCGGAGAGGCGCACGGCGTGCACGGCCACCGCGACCTGCCTGGCCAGGTCGCCGAGTACGCGCAGGTCACGGGGGCCGAAGCCGCTCTCTCCCGGCCGGGGCGACAGGATGAGGTCACCGGCGCGCTCGCCGTTGTGCGTCAGCGGCAGCCGTACCAGGTCCGCGCCGGGGGTGCCGTACGCGTGCCGCGAGCCCCCGGCCGTCTCGACCACCGCGTACGGGAGGCGCAGCGCCTCGGCGACCGAGCGCGCGACCCCCGGCAGCACGCTCCCGGGCTCGGCGGTGTTCTCCAGGCGACGGCCCAGGCGGGTGAGCGCCGCGTACGGGTCGTCGCGCTCGCCGTACGTCAGCAGGTTGATCCAGCCCTGCAGCCGTTCCCGCAGCGGCGCGAAGGCGAGGGCGACGAGCCCGGCGGCCAGGACGGAGATCGGCAGGTCACCGGAGGGGAAGAGCGCGCCGAGGTAGCCGACCACGGCCACGTACCCGCCGGTCACGCACGCGGAGAGCAGCGCGTAGACCAGCGTCCGGTTGATCACCAGGTCGATGTCGAAGAGCCGGTGACGCAGGATCGCGACGCAGATGGCGACCGGCAGGAAGGTCGCGCCCGCCGCGCCGGCCAGCTCCCAGAAGGTGCTCGTCGAGGGCCAGACGGCGCCGGGGAGGTCGTCGGTCAGCCCGGCCGCCAGCCTGGCCGCGACGACCACCGCCTCGACGGCGGCCGCGTAGGCCAGCCAGGCGATCCGCGGGCGCTCCTCGCCACGGCTGCGCAGGGCCCGCAGGCCCAGGTCCAGCGCGCCCGCGGCGAACACCACCGCGAACAGGACCGTCATCGCCGTCTCCACCGCCGGTGCCGCGCCCGCCAGCCCCGCGACCCCGAGGGGGTTGACCACCCCGCTGCCCTCGGCGACCTGGCCGTTCTCACCGGGACGCAGCGCACCGGCCACCATGGCCACCACCCCTGCGGCGGCGGCGCCGACCACCAGCCGGCGCGATCCCGGCGAGTACGGCCGCCCGCCGGGGAAGAACAGCGGGACCAGGCAGATCGACAGGTTCGCCGGTACCCACAACCAGGTCTGCGGCCAGGCCAGGGCCCCGGCCAGCGGCAGTCCGGGACGCGTGACGAGGCCGAGGATCGCGTAGTGCCCGCAGGCCTCCATGAGCGCGAAGCAGAACGCGCTCAACGCCAGCAGCCGGCCCACCCCGTGCCCGGGACGGCGCGAGGAGATGAGCCCGCCCGCGAGCGCGCAGGCCGCCACGAACAGCAGATGGGACTGGGTGAGCGGATCCGTGCCGTCGAGGGCGCCGAGGGCCACGGCGAGCGCGGCCAGGACCAGGGTCAGGGCGCACCAGGACCACGCGACGCGCGCCGCCATCGTCACCGTTCCTCCCCGAGCCCGCTCCTCCCGTGCCGGTCGTCACACCGTACCCGGCCGTGCGCCCGGCCCACCGGGACGATGTCCCGGGACGGCACCGGGTACGCGGGACGGGGTCAGATCCCCTGGGGAAGGCGGAACAGGCGGCCCGGGTCGCGGGCGGACTTGATCTGGGCGAGCCTGGTGGCGTTGCCCCCGTAGTAGGCCGCCCGCCAGCCGCCCAGCTCCGGGTCGATGTAGTTGACGTACGCGTGGTCGCCGAAGTGGGGCCGCATCGCCGCGTGCGCGGTCCTGGCCCAGGCCGCCGCCCCGGAGCGGTGGGCGTAGTACTGCACGCTGTAGAGGGCGGCCCGGTGCGGGAAGGCCGTGGCGTCGGGGCGGACCCTGGCGACGGCGCCGCCGAGGGCGTCCAGCAGCACGGTGTGCTCGCCGGGGCGGGCGACCTGGGCGACCAGGGCCTTGGCCCCGGCCTCGGAGAGCGGGCGGTAGGCCATGTGCGACTTCGCCGTGAAGGTGTCCCTGGACAGCCGCCCGCCCCGGGTCTGCCCCGGCAGGGAGCCGCCCAGGTGGCACTGGGAGACCGAGAGCGAGCCGCAGCCCGCCATGAGCAGCATGGCCTGGCGGTAGGAGGTCTGCCTGACGGTGCTCGACGACGGCGACCCGGCCGCGTCGGCCAGCCTGTCGAGCAGCCGCTCGCACCCGGCCCTGCCGCCGAGGTAGAGCCCGACGACCTGCACGTCCGTCGCGCCGTCGCGGCTCAGGTGCATCCCCGACCACATGGCGTCCGGGGCGGCGGGGGCCCACGCCTGCCAGGCGCGCAGGGCCTTCGCCGCCCTCGACCACGGCCAGTGCAGGAAGAACACCGTGACCTCGCGGGTGGGGTGGGTCCTGAACCCGAAGGAGACCGCCACGCCGAGGTTGCCCCCGCCGCCGCCCCGCGAGGCCCAGTACAGGTCGGCGTTGTGGTTCGCGTCGCAGGTCAGCAGCTTCCCGTCGGCCGTGACGATCTGGACCGACTCCATCACGTCGCAGGTCAGGCCGTACTTCCTGGAGACCACGCCGATCCCGCCGCCCAGCGCCAGCCCGCTCACCCCGACCGTGGCGCAGGTCCCGGCGGGGATGCTGACCCCGCTCGCGGCCAGCCTGTCGTAGACGTCGATCAGCTTGGCGCCCGCCCCGACGGTCGCCCGCCCGGAGGCGTGGCTCACCTTGCTCATCCGGGACACGTCGAGGACCAGGCCGGTCCCGGTGGACCAGCCCGCGTAGGAGTGCCCGCCGGAGCGTACGGCCAGCGGCAGGTTCAGGCGGCGCGCGAAGCCGACGCACTCGGCGACGTCGGAGGGGTTGGCGCAGTAGGCCACCCCTGCGGGCCGGACCGCGTCGAAGGTGGGGTTGAACAGCTTCCTGGCGCCGTCGTACGCGGCGTCGCCCGGCCGGACGATTCTGCCCTCCAGCCCACCGGCCAGGGCCCGCCAGTCGGCGGGCCGGGGCGCGCCCGCGGCACCCCGGCCGGTCGTGCCGGGGGCAGCTGTGACACCGGCGGCACCGGCGGCACCGTGCCCGGTCATGCCGATGGCGCCCAGGGCAGGTATGCCCTGAGCGCCCAGTGTGAGGGCGGCCAAGCCGCCGGTCCGAAGGAATGCCCGCCTGTCCGGAGGGATCCGCATGTCGTTACTCCCCGAGGTTCAGTGTTCAACTGACCGGTAGGACGACCGCACTGCCCTTCTGGTTGGTCACATTCACATCACCCCTGACGAGAAAAGCGGGAAAAACAATGACTCATGCCTCCTGCGCCACGCGCAGCGCGAGCGCCGGGCACATCTCGACGGCCCTGCGGGCCATCCGCCGGAACTGGGTGGGTACGGTGTCGCGGCTGAACACCGGGTAGCCGTGCTCGTCGAGGTGGACGAGGTCGGGGGCGAGCTGCGCGCACAGGCCGTGCCCCTGGCAGCGGGTCCAGTCCACGGTGAGCTTCACCTCGGGCTCGTTCTCCTGCGGGGGCAGGGGGAGCACGCCGAGCACCGGGCGCCCGCAGCTGCCGCGCAGGAGGTGTTCCTCGATGTCCTCGGGGAAGGCGTCCAGCGCCGACAGCACGAACCTGGACGTTCCGTCGGGGTGGAAGCACGCGCCCCTGCCCTTGACGCTCGCGGCCCTGCTCCGCAGCTCGTCCAGGGCGGAGGCCGACCCGTTCACGAGCTCGGCCATCGACTGCGCGACGTCCGGGAGCCCGAGCCGGCAGGGGCCGCACTGTCCCGACGACTGGGCGGCGAGATACTTCGCGACCCTGACCGTCTCGCCCAGCGGGCAGGTCTCCCCGCCGAGCGGCACGATGATCCCGGCGCCGAGCTGGCCGCCCGCCTCCGAGATGCCCTGGCGGGAGACGGTCGCCACGGCCGCGGCGTCCGCGTGGAGCCACGCGCCGTGGTAGCCGCCGACCAGCACCCCGTCGCCGGTGGAGGCCTGGCAGGCGTCCAGGACGGCGTACAGCGGGGTGCCGGTCGCGACCTCGACCACGGCCGGGGCCTTGGCGGAGCCTCCCACGGTGAGCAGGACCGTCCCCGGCTCGCGCGCCGTGCCGACGTCGGCGTACCGCTCCGCGCCCAGGGTCGCGAGGACCGCGAGCTGGGCGTACGTCTCGGCGTTGGACAGCAGGGTGGGCAGCCCGTTCACGCCGCTCTCCACGGCCCTGACCTTGCGGCCCGGCGGCTCCCCGACCAGGCCGTTCACCGAACGGACCAGGGCACCGCCCTCGCCGGAGATGAACCTCTCGACGATGCCGACCACCCTGACCTGGTCGCTGATGCCCCGCTCCTCGACCGCGGCGGCCACGGACGCCTGGCCCATGCCGCCCTCGACGGTCGCGATCACGACCTGCTTGGCGCCGATCGCGCCCGCCGCGAGCAGCGCGCCCTCGATGACCAGGTGCGGGGTCCTGGTGAGCAGCATCGTGTCCTTGCTGCTCGCGGGCTCGCCCTCGGCCGCGTTGACCAGGACGACCTTCTCCGCCTTCTTGTCCATCACCGCGCGGACCTTGCGGGCGAAGGGGAACGCGGCCCCGCCCCGGCCGCGCATGTCCACCTCGTCGGCGAGCGCGGCCAGCTCCTCGCCGGACATGCCCGGTGCCGTGCCGTGCATGTCGCGGTGTTCGGCGAGGTCCATCCTGCGGCAGTCCTCAAGCCCGGCGGTCAGCCTGGCGGGTCCCAGCTGGCGAACGGGGGGAACGCGGTAGGGAATCATCCGACATCTCCGATACGGCGAAGCTCAGGCTGCTCCTCGCGGACGATGCGCGGGATGCGGCCGACGATGCTCGTGGGCGGCGTGATGCTCGTGGGCGGGTTCAGATCCGCGGCGACGGGCACCGCCACCGGCATCTCCTCGCGCACGATGATCGGCTTGGGCTGCAGCTCGGAGATCACCCTGATCAGCAGGGCGGCTCCCACCGCGACCAGGCAGACCACGTAGCTCCAGGTCACCCACTCGGCGGGCGCGCGGCCCGCGGTCAGCCCGTGCAGGACCGCCATCGGCCACGCCAGGTAGGCGGAGCCGTGCAGCATGCGCCAGAGCCACGGCCTGCGGTTCTCCGCGAACCTGGCCCGGGCGACCCCGGTGAGGAAGACGACGATCATCAGGTCGGAGGCGATGGCGCCGAATCCGACGTACAGGCTCTGGCCGCTCGCGCCCAGCGGGACCACGACCGACGCGAGAGAGGTCCTGCTTTCAATGATCTTCATGATGACGTGGATGGCGAGGAAGCCCATGCCGAGCATGGCGGCGGCCCGGTGGACGAGCTGCGACCGGATCCTGCCCAGGACGGGCAGCACGATCCGGTCGGCGGAGAGCAGGCCGAGCGCCACGGTCGCGGTGAGCGACACGAGGGCGATCACGCCCGAGAAGAACGAGAAAATGCCACGGATGGTGGCTGCCGCCTCCATACCGGGCGTTGTCCGCCCGAGGATGAGAAGGCCGACCACGGAGATGGTGATCGTGACACCGAGGCCGATCCTGGCGGGCCTCTGGTCGAGACTGATCCCGGCCTCCGACCGGGTGTGTCTCGGAGTCCGTCTGTTACCCACCTATGGCTCCTGTCTGCGAAGCGGCTCGAACGCCGTCTGCGTACGAGGGTGAAGGACTCTGATATCGCGAGATGCCGCCCCCCGTCTCCGCGGGGATGTGGAAGAGGCGCGGAGACGGGAAGCGGCGGTCTCGGAAGGGGGCCGTCAGCAGCGACGGTTCCTGTTGATGCAGTCGACGACGAGCCTCATGAGCCGGTCGGGCATCACGTTGGCGAAGTCGGCGTGGTCGGTTACGGGGTTGTGCCGTTGCTCGGGGAAGGCGTCCAGCGCGAAGGACGCCGTGCGCGGAGTGGAGTAGGTCAAGGTCATCCGCAGCTGCGGGATGGCCTTGGTGCCGGACGGGCAGGCGCCGTTCGCGTCGGGGAACAGCACGTGCGTGCGGTGGTTGGCGCTGTCGGTGTTCTGGCCGTCCCAGCAGCTGGGGAAGTCCAGGATCCGGACGAGCTGGCTGTTGCGCGGGCAGAGCGGGTACTTGGTGGTGATCCGGTTGGTGAACCCGGTGCAGGTCCACTTGGCGAGGGCGTTCGCGCCGCCGTTGGTGGCGGCCTTGGCGTCACCGGTGATCATCCTGATGAAGCGCGGCATCGCGCTCACCCTGGAGACCGCGTTCCCGCGGAACTGCAGGCTCACCTGGCGGGCCTGCAGGATGGTGCCGACGTTGCCGTCCGGGTCGTTGACGTTGGCGTCGCTCGTACGGTCACGCAGGACCGGCCAGAAGTAGGTCGAGCGGTCGTTGAGCGCGCACGTGGTGCCCGCGGCGGCCAGGGACTGGTCCGTGGAGAACCCGTCGGTCGACAGGTTGCCGACGTAGTCGTGGATGTGGTGGGCGCCGTTGGTCACGCCGGGGGCCACGATGAAGTTGTCGGAGTTGCGGTGGCCGTTCCTGTTCGTGCCACAGCGGGAGGTGAAGAGGCCCGCGGAGCCGCTGCGCCTCGGCCTGACCTCCTGGACGTTCCGCTGGACCTGCCGGATGTCGATGAAGTCCTCGGGGAACGGCCCGAGGTCGGCGCACTCGGCCTCCTCGTCGTCCTGCGGGGGAGCGGGCGTCTCGCTGGGCGCCGGCGTCTCCGCGGGCGGGTCGGCGGGCTGGTCGGTCGGCGGAGCGTTGGTGGGGCTCTGTGAGGGTGCCTGGGTGGGCCTGCGGCGGGCGTTGTCGTCGGCGTTGCCGTTGTCGCCCGCGTTGTCGGGGTTACCGGCGTTGTCGGCGTTGTCCTGGGCCGGGGCCTGCTGGTCGGCGGGCGCGTCGGGGGCGGCCGGCTCCGTGGGAGACGCCTGGATGAGGCTGCCGCCCGCGGGAGGCGCGTCGGCGGGCTGGTCCTGGGCGGGCTGGTCCTGAGCGGGAGCGTCCTGAGCCGGTTGGTCCTGGGCGGGAGCGTCCTGCGCGGGCTGATCCTGAGCCGGTTGGTCCTGAGCCGGTTGGTCCTGCGCGGGAGCGTCCTGCGCGGGCTGGTCCTGGTTCTGCTGACCCTGCTGGTTCTGGTCCTGCTGGCTTCGCTGGTTCTGGGCCGGCTGCTCGGCGGGGTCGCAGTGGTCACCGTAGGCGGGAGTCGTGACCGCCACCGTGAACGTGACGGTGGTGAGCGTGCTGGCGGCCAGCGCCAGCGCAGACAGGGAGACGAGCGAGCGTTTCATGATTTTCAAGCGATTTCTCTCCTGACAGGTGTGTCGAGAGCGGAGACGGGCGGCGGCGGGGAGGGCATCGGAGGCTCGGGCAGTTCCGAGTAGTCGACGAGTCCGGTGCTCTCCAGCAGGGTCATGTGCTTCATGACCACCTCGACCGCCCGCTGGGCGAATGCCCTGACCAGGTCGTTACGGGTGCCGGACCGTACGCCGGCGACCACCCCGAAGACCTTTCCGTGGGCCGCCCGCAGCAGTTTGGCGAACAGGAGGTCGTACTCCGCGCCGGGCTTCACCGCCGCCAGCTGCGCCATCCAGCCCTGCTGGTCGGCGTTGGGCTGGTCGGGCAGCGGCACGTTCAGCTTCGCCGCGAGGGCGCGAACCTGCTCGTCGAGCTTGAGATGGTCGGTCATCAGGTGCATGCCGACCTCCTTCACCCGTTTGCTCGCGGCCTTCTGCTGGGCCTGCTGACCGCTGGGAATCTCCCAGAGACCGGCCAGACGGACCTTGACCAGCAGATCGCGGTCGGCCGCGCCCAGCGGCCCCTGAGGGGTCTGGACCCAGCCCTGCGCGGCCGCCCCGCCGCCGGGCGGGGTGATCAGGACGACCGCCACGGCGGCGATCGCGATGAAGACCCCGAACAGCAGGGGTTCGCCGTTCTTGAAGCGGCGGAACAGTGATCTGAACATGGCCCGATTCCGCTCTCAGAGACTGGCCGCTACCAGGGCCATCTCGGCGCCCGGCGCGGTGGCGAACGTGCCGCCCGGCCCGTACGGGGCCGGGTGCGTGAGGAGGAGGACAGCTCCGACCGGCCACGGAATGTGCCGCACTGCCATGTCGTTTCCTTTCCCCGAGGCCCGCCGGTGCGGGCGCACTTGGTGGGAGGTACGCGGCGCCGCCCGGGGTGGTTCACGAGAAGTGATGAGATAGTTAGAAATGACTGGAGTTGCCAGAGTTGCAGACGGGACACATAACGAAGGTGTAAAGATGTGCCCGTGCGTCAACTCGACAGTCGGTTCGAGAGCGCGGACACCGATGTCCTCCTGGTAGAAGATCTGTACCGGGAGTTCGGTGTACCCCTGCTCCGCCATGTGCGTAAGGCCACCGGTAACGATCTGCAATGGGCAGAGGACGTCGTCCAGGAGACGCTCGTCCGAGCCTGGCGTAACGCAGGGAGGTTGCAACGAGAGCCCGGCCTGTTGTGGGCCTGGCTCCTGACCGTCGCCCGCCGTATCGTCATCGACGGTCGTCGCAGGCGAGGGACGAGACCACAGGAGGTCGAACCCGCCGACGCGAACGCTGTGCCCGTTCCCGACGGGGCCGATCGCGCGCTGGAGGCGATGATCGTCGCCGAGGCGTTGCGAGAACTGTCCCCAGAACACCGCGAAGTCATCGAGCAGACTTACCTACGGGACCGTACGATTAACGAAGCGGCGGAGATCCTCGGGATCCCGCCGGGTACGGTCAAGTCCCGGCTCTACTACGGAATCCGGGCTCTCCGAAAGGTCCTGAAGGAGAGAGGTGTCGCGAGCTGATGTTGCCCTCCCCGCATCATGACGTGGCGGCGTACGCGCTCGGGGTGCTCGACGAAGAGGACCACGAGGCGTTCCAAAGCCATCTCATGACCTGCGAGGAGTGCCAGATCGAGCTCCGGGAACTCAGTGAGGTTCCCGGACTCCTCGATGTGGTGAAGCGGGACCGCTCCAATGCCCTGGACGATGACCGGACTCCACATTGACGTTTAACCGCTTTTGGGGTGATATCAGGAACGGTGGTGTGTCCCGGTCAACGAGGATCGGGACAGACGGCCACTGGAGGTGTCGTGCCGCGGGCCATGCCCGATGGGCGGAGTGCGGGCCGGACGGCCCCGCCCGCCGGGCGAGGTGCCCGGAGCGAGCCCAGACTCGCCCGGAGGCGCCGTAGCCGTTCCGAGGCGACCCTGTGGGATGATTGCCCTACCGCCATCCCGCAGGGAGAACCCGCCGTCTCCGACCAGGAGCCTTCCGTTCCCCGCCGGCAGCGGCGAGAGACCGCGGTTCCCAAGACGAACCGGGGCGCCTGGCCGAGATCCCGATCACCCATGACACGACGATCACCCCGTGGTGGGCGTTTCGCGCCCCGATCCCCGGGGAGCTGACCGTGGCCGGGAACGGACGGCCGGGCGAGCGCGCCGCATCCCGCAGGGCGCGGGCGACATCACTTCCTCTCCGCCGGGAACCATCTCCGCGGGAATCGTGAGATCCACCATGGATCCTCATCTAACTATGCAAAACCCCTCACAAAGGAGTGAGAGCGACATGCCGCTCGACGAGGCCAAGGACGAGCTGCTGAGGAGTGCCGCGGAGACGTGCGCGCACACACCGGGCAGTGATCACGTGGGCGTGGAGGAGGCGCTCGCCTTCCTGCGGCTCTACTACCGGCATGTCGCCCCGGAGGACCTGCTCGGCCGCGACCCGGTCGACGTGTACGGTCCGGCGATGACCCAGCGGCAGCTCGCCGAGCGGCGCCCCCAGGGCCGTGCCCTGGTGCGGGCCTACACGCCCACCCTGGAGGAGCACGGCTGGGACCCCGGGTTCTCCGTCGTGGAGATCGTCACCGACGACATGCCCTTCCTCGTCGACTCGGTGACCATGGAGTTCGACCGGCACGACATCGGCACCCACCTGGTCGTCCACCCGCAGATGCGCGTGCGCAGGGACATGACGGGCAAGCTGCTCGGGCGCGACGAGGAGGACGTCACCGGGCAGGTGCTCGCCGAGTCGTGGATGCACTTCGAGATCGACAGGCAGGGCGACCAGGCCGCGCTCAGGGCGATCGAGACCGACCTGCAGCGCGTCCTGGAGGACGTGCGCGGCGCCGTCGAGGACTTCGTCAAGATGCGGACCCTCGCCCTGCGGACCGCCGAGGACGTCTCGGCCAACCCGCCGCCCCTCGCCCCCGCCGGGGTGGAGGACAGCCTGGAGCTGCTGCGCTGGCTGGCCGACGGGCACTTCACCTTCCTCGGCTACCGCGAGTACCGCCTGGAGGAGGGCGAGGAGGGCGACAGGCTGCACCCGATCCCCGGGACCGGGCTGGGCATCCTGCGCAGCGACAGCGCCGACTCCGGCAGCTTCGCCGCGCTCCCGCCCGAGCTGCGCGCCAAGGCCCGCGAGAAGCAGCAGATGCTGATCGTCACCAAGGCCAACACCCGCGCCACCGTCCACCGCTCCGCCTACCTCGACTACGTGGGCGTCAAGCTCTTCGACGCCTCGGGCGAGGTCGTCGGCGAGCGGCGCTTCCTCGGCCTCTTCACCCACGTGGCCTACAGCGAGTCGATCTCGCGCGTCCCGGTGCTCCGGCGCAAGCTGGCCGAGGTGCTCGTGCTCGCCGGGCTGACCGCCGACAGCCACGACGGCAAGGACCTCATCGAGATCCTGGAGACCTTCCCCAGGGACGAGCTCTTCCAGACCTCCGTGGAACAGCTGCTGCCGATCGCCCTGGGCGTGCTCAGGCTCCGCGAGCGCAAGCAGGTTAAGGTCTTCCTGCGCCCGGACGACTACGGCCGCTACGTCTCGTGCCTGGTCTACCTCCCGCGCGACCGCTACACCACCAAGATCCGCATCAAGATGCAGGACATCCTGCTCAAGGCGCTCGGCGCCACCTCCTTCGACTACAGCGCGATGATCGGGGAGTCGGCCCTCGCCAGGCTGCACGTGGTCGTGCGCGGCGAGCGCGGCAGGCCGCTGCGCGCCGACACGGTGAACGTCGAGGAGCTGGAGGCGAGGCTGGCCGCCGCCACCAGGTCCTGGGAGGACGACCTGGTCGCCGCGATCACCGAGCTGAGCCCCGAGGACGAGGTGCCCAAGCTCGTCCGCCGCTACGCCCCGGCGTTCCCCGAGGGGTACAAGGCCGACTTCCCCGCCCGGATGGCGGTCGCCGACCTGCGCCGCCTGGAGGCGCTGGCCGCCTCCACCGACGAGATCGGGATGAACCTCTACGAGCCGTACGACGCCCCGGAGGGCGAGCGCCGCTTCAAGCTCTACCGCCTCGGCGCGCCCGTCTCCCTGTCGCGCGTGCTGCCGCTGCTCCAGCGGATGGGCGTGGAGGTGGTCGACGAGCGGCCGTACGAGGTCGACCGCGACGGTGACCCGGCCACCAAGGACGCCTGGATCTACGACTTCGGCCTGCGCTACACGCCCTCGCCCGAGGTCGACAGGGACGAGTTCAAGCGGCTCTTCCAGGACGCGTTCGGCGCCCTGTGGGCCGGGCGGGTGGAGAGCGACGGGTTCAACGGGCTCGTCCTGGCCGCCGGGCTGACCTGGGAGCAGGCCGAGATCCTGCGCGTGTACGCCAAGTATCTGCGCCAGGCGGGCACCACGTTCAGCCAGGAGTACATCGAGCGGGTGCTGATGGGCAACGTGCGGCTCGCCCGGCTGCTGGTGCGCCTGTTCGAGGCCAGGCTCAACCCCCGGCGCCCGGCCGAGGTCCGCTCCGACCTGTCCGACGCGCTGCACGAGGAGATCCTCGGCGCCCTGGACGAGGTGGCCTCGCTGGACGAGGACCGGATCCTGCGGGCCTACCTGGAGATGATCGGGGCCACCCTGCGGACCAACTACTTCCAGCGGGCGGACGGCGAGCGCAAGCCGTACGTCAGCCTGAAGCTCGACTCGCCGTCGATCGGCGTGCTGCCGCTGCCCCGGCCCAAGTTCGAGGTGTTCGTCTACTCGCCCAGGGTCGAGGGCGTGCACCTGCGCTTCGGCAAGGTCGCGCGGGGCGGGCTGCGCTGGTCGGACCGGATGGAGGACTTCCGTACGGAGGTGCTCGGGCTGGTGAAGGCACAGATGGTGAAAAACACCGTCATCGTCCCCACCGGCTCCAAGGGCGGCTTTGTCGTAAAAAATCCGCCAAAGTCGGGGTCGCGGGAGGACACCCTCGTCGAGGGCATCGCCTGCTACCGGATGTTCATCTCCGGCCTGCTCGACCTCACCGACAACCTCGTCGACGGCGAGGTGGTCCCGCCCGCCGACGTCGTCAGGCACGACGGCGACGACACCTACCTGGTGGTCGCCGCCGACAAGGGCACCGCGACGTTCTCCGACATCGCCAACGCCGTGGCCAAGGAGTACGGCTTCTGGCTGGGCGACGCCTTCGCCTCCGGCGGCTCGATCGGCTACGACCACAAGGCCATGGGCATCACCGCCAGGGGCGCCTGGGAGTCGGTCAAGTACCACTTCCGCACGACCGGCGTCGACATCCAGAGCACCGACTTCACCGTGGCCGGGATCGGCGACATGTCCGGTGACGTGTTCGGCAACGGCATGCTGCTCTCCCAGCACATCCGGCTGGTCGCGGCGTTCGACCACCGGCACGTCTTCCTCGACCCCCAGCCGGACGTCGCCAGGGGCTACGCCGAGCGCGCCCGCCTGTTCGCGCTGCCCCGCAGCTCCTGGGAGGACTACGACGCCTCGCTCATCTCCAAGGGCGGCGGCGTCTGGCCCCGTACGGCCAAGTCGATCCCCGTCTCCGCGCAGGCGCGCGCCGCGCTCGGCATCGACGGCGACGTGACGTCCCTGTCCCCGGCCGACCTGATCAGCGCCATCCTGCGGGCCCCGGTCGACCTGCTGTGGAACGGCGGCATCGGCACCTACGTCAGGGCGTCGAGCGAGTCCAACGCCGACGTCGGCGACAAGGCCAACGACGGCCTGCGGGTCACCGCCGCCGAGCTGCGCTGCAAGGTGATCGGCGAGGGCGGCAACCTGGGCTTCACCCAGCTCGCCCGGATCGAGTTCGCGCTCAACGGCGGCCTGGTCAACACCGACTTCATCGACAACTCCGCCGGGGTGGACACCTCCGACCACGAGGTCAACATCAAGATCCTGCTGGACCGGGCCGTCCGCGACGGGGAGCTCACCGACAAGCAGCGCAACCAGCTCTTCCTCGACATGACCGACGAGGTGGCCGGGCTCGTCCTGCGCGACAACTACGACCAGAACGTGGTGCTCGCCGCCGCCCGCGCGCAGGCCCCCGACATGCTGCACATCCACTCGCGCCAGCTGCGCAGGCTGGAGCGGGCCGGGCTGCTCAACCGGGAGCTGGAGTTCCTGCCCTCGGACAAGATGCTCGCCGAACGCCGCCAGGCCCGGCTCGGGCTGACCGCGCCGGAGTTCTCGGTGCTGCTCGCCTACACCAAGCTGGTGACCGACGCCGAGATCCTCGCCTCCGACCTGCCCGACGACCCCTACCTGGCCTCCTGGCTGGTGTCCTACTTCCCCTCGGCGCTGCGCGACCCCGCGCTCCGCACCTACATGGACACCCACCCGCTCCGCAGGGAGATCATCACCACCGGTGTGGTGAACGACCTGGTCAACTCCAGCGGGACCACCTTCATGTTCCGCCTCGGCGAGGAGAGCGGCGCGTCCAGCCCCGACATCGCCCGCGCCTACCTGGTCACGCGGGAGGTCTTCGACATGCCCAGCCTCTGGCGCCAGATCGAGGAGCTGGACAACAAGGTCGACACCTCCACCCAGATCGCGATGGAGCTGGAGGCCCGCAAGCTCGTCGAGCGGGGCACCCGCTGGCTGCTGGGCAACCGGCGCCCGCCGCTGGACCTGGCCTCCACCGTCGGCTTCTTCGCCAAGGGCATGAACGGGCTGCTGCCGCACCTGCCCAAGCTGCTGACCGGGTCCGACCTGTCCGCGTTCGAGGAGCGGCGCGACGGCTTCGTCTCCCGGGGCGTCCCGGCCGAGCTGGCCGAGCGCGTCGCCGCGATGGTGCCCGCCTACTCCACGTTCGACCTGGTCGAGGTGGCCTCACGCACCGGCCGCCCCGTTCACGACGTCGCCGAGGTCTACTTCGACCTCGCCGACCGGCTCCAGCTCTCCAGGCTGCGCGAGCGCGTCGTCGCGCTGCCCAGGGACAGCCGCTGGAACTCCATGGCGCGGGCCGCGCTCCGCGACGACCTCTACGCCGCGCACGCCGCGCTCACCCACGACGTCCTGACGCACAGCACGCCGGGACTGTCGCCAGAGGAGCGCCTGGCCCGCTGGACCGAGGCCAACTCGGCGGCGGTCTCGCGGGCGCGGCAGACCCTGTCGGAGATCTGGGAGAGCGACAACTTCGACCTCGCGACCCTGTCGGTGGCGCTGCGCGCGATCCGCACGCTGGTGGCCACCATCAACCTCCCGCACGCCGACGCCTGACCCGCCCCCCGCCCGGCCGCGCGATGCGTCGCGCGGCCAGGGCGGTCCGGGTCTCCGGGGCCGTGCGCTCCGCACGAGGGGCGCTGGAAGGACCGGTTCCGGCTCCGGCTAGTTCACGGTGACCTTGGTGAGACCGCCGAGGTAGCCGATGACCTTGGCCGGACGGCCGCTGCTCTTGGCGGGGACCGTGCTCACGTACAGCTGCGTCTCCACCATGCGCAGCTCCTTGAGGATGAATGGCTCCCTCGTCAGCTTCCTCGCCTCGGGCGGGATCGGGATGTCCGACCCGCACGGGGTGATCCTGATCGTCCGTGTCGTCGTCCTGATCAGGGAGTAGAGGACCATCGCGCCGCCGTCGGCGGTGCGCAGCGCGTGCACCGGGTAGTCGCTCGCGGCGAAGATCGAGTCGTAGCCCAGGCAGTTGGTCTTCTCGGCCCTGCGCCTCTCGGTGATCTCGTTGGCGAAGCCGGTGGTGTGCGGGCCCTCCTCGATCAGCTTCGCCGCGATCCCCTTCTCCTCCTCGGCCGAGGTCGCGTGCAGCGGGGCCATCAGCCGAGGGCTGATCGCCACCGTCGTGTCCTCCTCGCCCAGCGCCGTCGCGTACCCCTCCGCGTCCAGGACGACCTCGGGGGGCCGTACGCCCTCGTCGAGCAGCGAGGTCGAGCTGATCTGCCAGTCCGCGCCGCCCTGCCGCATCAGGGTCAGCACGGCGGTGCGGACCCTGCCCGAGGACTCCTCGCGGTCCACGAACGCGGCGAACCAGAGCGGGCCCGCCTGGTCGCGCGGGACCAGCAGCCGGGGAGTGCCCCACGTGTAGTGGGGGAGGGCCCCGGCGGAGCCGTTGAAGGCCGCCGCGCTGAGGGCCTGCTGCCCGTCGCGGGTCTGGGCCAGCATGAGCTTGCGGTCGGCGTCCAGGTGCGGCTTCGCCGCCCCCAGTACCCCGTCGGCGCCCACGACGCCCGCCAGCGCCTTCGCCGCCTCGGCGAGCGTGACCGGCGGCGGCGGGGGAGCCGTCGAGGGCCGGGCGGTCGGCGTGGCGCCTCCGGCCAGGGGGCTCCGCTCCGGCCGGACGTCGCCGGAACCGGAGCACGCCGCGGTCGCGGTGATCACGGCGACCAACGCCAGCGCGAGTGCGAGCACACCACGTCGCCCGTGTTCGCGCACGTCCACCTCCCGATGCTCCCCGATGCGGGCCATGCTAGCCATGGTGGGGGAGCGCGCCGTACACGATGGGGTTCGGAGGTCGCGTACCCTTTACAGACGTGGCACTCATCGATCCGGCAGAACAGATCAACGAGCTTACCGGGACGCTGAACAGCATCCAGGACGTGCTCGACCTTGGCGCGATGCGCAAGCAGATCGAGGAGCTGGAGGATCAGGCCGCCGCGCCCGACCTGTGGAACGACCAGGATCGCGCGCAGAAGGTCACCAGCAGGCTCTCCTACCTCCAGGGCGAGGTCAACAGGATCGAGTCGCTGGGGCGGCGGCTGGACGACCTCTCCGTCCTCTACGAGCTGGCCTCCGACGAGGGGGACGACGACACGCGGGAGGAGGCCGACCGCGAGCTGGAGTCCCTGAAGAGCGACATCGGCGCCCTGGAGGTCCGCACCCTCCTGTCCGGCGAGTACGACGCCCGCGAGGCGGTCGTCACGATCCAGTCACAGGCGGGTGGCGTGGACGCCGCCGACTGGGCCCAGATGCTCCAGCGGATGTATCTGCGGTGGGCCGAGCGCAAGGGCTACCCGACCGACGTCTACGAGACCTCCTACGCGGAGGAGGCGGGCATCAAGTCGACGACCTTCACGGTCAAGGCCCCCTACGCGTACGGCACGCTCCGCGGCGAGCACGGCACCCACCGGCTGGTCCGCATCAGCCCGTTCGACAACCAGGGCCGCCGCCAGACCTCCTTCGCGGGCGTCGACGTGGTGCCGGTCGTCGAGACGACCGACCACATCGACATCAACGAGGACGACCTGCGCGTCGACGTCTACCGCTCCTCGGGCCCCGGCGGCCAGGGCGTCAACACGACCGACTCCGCGGTCCGCCTGACCCACCTGCCCACGGGCATCGTGGTCTCCTGCCAGAACGAGCGCTCGCAGCTGCAGAACAAGGCGACCGCGATGGCGGTGCTCCAGGCCAAGCTGCTGGAGCGCAAGCGCCAGGAGGAGAAGGCGGCGCTGAACGAGATCCGGGGCGAGTCGACCACGTCGTGGGGCACCCAGATCCGTAACTACGTGCTCCACCCGTACCAGATCGTGAAGGACCTGCGGACGGGCGCCGAGGAGGGCAACCCGAGCGGGGTGCTCGACGGCGACCTGGACAGCTTCATCGAGGCCGAGATCCGCTGGACCCGCCGCCAGGAGTCGGGCGTCGACGAGTAGGCCCGTCTCCACATCCGTCTCCCGCGCCTTCGCGGGCCCCGGGCTCACGGAACCCGTCCCCGGGTCTCCGCGGGCCTCGCTCACGGACGCCTGCGGGCGCCCGTGAGGCGGTTTTCCTCCGTGACCGTCCCGCGAGCCCCGGGAGGGGCCCGGGAGGGCGGTCAGGCGCCGCTGAGGTGCTTCAGGGCGAGGCTGAGGAAGAAGAGCGCGATCAGTGCCAGCGAGACGAGCGCGGGGGTCATGTTCCCGAAGGCGTTCTGGTGCATCCGCTCGCGGTACGCGCGGCAGCGTGGGCAGCGGCCTTCGGCCACGGGGTGAGCGCACCCCGCGCAGACCAGGTCTTCACAGCTCATGACGTCCTCCCTCTTCGAGGTCAGAACTACTTTATGCGGTCGTTACCGGGCGCCGAATCGTTTTGTTTCCGTTATGGGCTTTCCATGCCAGTCTTCCCCCTAGACTGGGCTCCGGCCAACCGGAACGTCGATCGAGAGTAAAAGACCGGCGCCCCCCGGCCGGCGAGAGGCGGAAGTGGCCCTCTGCCACTCCTGCGACCGTCCTAACCCCTAGACTGGCATGCCGTGATGCGCCCGTGATCCATTTTGATAATGTCACCAAGGTCTACGCGAACCAGAACCGGCCCGCGCTGGACCACGTCAGCGTCGATGTCGACAAGGGCGAGTTCGTGTTCCTCGTCGGCCCCTCGGGGTCCGGGAAGTCGACCTTTCTCCGGCTGGTCCTGAAGGAGGAGCGCCCCAACTCGGGCGCGATCCACGTGGCCGGCAAGGACCTCGCCCGACTGTCCAACTTCAAGATCCCGCACCTGCGCCGCCGGATCGGATGTGTCTTCCAGGACTTCCGGCTGCTCCCGAACAAGAACGTGTATGAAAATGTCGCGTTCGCTCTGGAGGTCATCGGCAAGCCCCGGCGTTTCATCCGTAAGGTGGTCCCGGAGGTCGTCGAACTGGTCGGCCTTGAGGGCAAGGCACACCGGATGCCCGACGAGTTGTCCGGTGGCGAGCAGCAGCGGGTCGCTATGGCCCGTGCGTTCGTCAACCGGCCGATGATCCTGCTGGCCGACGAGCCGACCGGAAACATCGACCCCGCGACGAGCATCGGCATCATGAAGGTGCTCGACCGGATCAACCGGACCGGCACCACGGTCGTCATGGCCACGCACGACGCGGCCATCGTCGACTCCATGCGCAAGCGGGTGGTGGAACTGGAGGACGGCAAGATCGTCCGTGACCAGTCGCGAGGCGTGTACGGCCAGGCGTACTGACACCAGGACCGGATAGAGCGACAGGAAGAGCATGCGGGCAAACTTCATCTTCTCCGAGGTCTGGATCGGCCTCCGCCGCAACCTCACGATGACCATCGCGGTCATCGTGACCGTGGCGATCGGCATGGCGTTGCTGGGCGTTGGTCTGATGATCAACTCTCAGATCTCCAGCATGAAGGACTTCTGGGCGGACAAGGTCGAGGTCTCGGTCTTCCTGTGCAAGAAGAACGATCCCTTCCCGCAGTGCAAGGGCAGCGGTGGCGTCAATCCCCAGGAACAGGCCGAGCTGAAGTCGACCATCGAGGCGATGCCCCAGGTCGAGGCGGTCACCGTGGAGAACGCGGCCGAGGCCTACAAGAACTTCCGGGCCCAGAACGCCAACAACACCGTGCTGCTCTCCGCCATCCAGGTCGAGGACATGCCCGAGTCGCTGCGGGTCAAGCTCAAGGACCCCGAGGCCTACGCGCCGGTGATCGAGGCGGTCAAGGGCGCCGCGGGGGTCTCCAACGTGGTCAACCAGAAGGAGCTCCTGGAGAAGTTCTTCGGGCTGCTGGAGAAGCTCCGCTGGGCGGCCCTGGTGGTGGCGATCATCCTGGTCTTCGCGGCCACGCTCCTGATCGGCAACACCGTCAGGCTCTCGGCGTACAACCGCAGGCGTGAGACCGGCATCATGCGGCTGGTGGGGGCCTCCAACCTCTACATCCAGCTGCCGTTCGTGATGGAGGGCGTGATCGCCGGCCTGATCGGCGGTGTGCTGGCCGCGATGCTGCTGATCGTCAGCAAGGTCTTCCTCTTCGACGGGGTGCAGCTCTACCTCTCTCCCAACAGCCAGCTGTCCTGGGAGACGGTCGCCTCGGTGATCAGTGTCACCATGGTCTTCGGCGTGCTCATCTGTGTGCTGGCGTCCTTCGTCACGCTCCGCCGCTACCTGCGGGTGTGACGGTCCCGTGGCTCCGTACGCCGTGACCTGCGTGTGCGCCTGTCCTGGGGCCCCGTACGCCGTGACCGTCCCGCGGGTGCGGGGTTCCCGCGCGCCGATCCAGGCCCCGCCCGCGCTCGCGGGCGCGGCCCGTGGCCCCGGTCACCGGTAGGCTCCAGACATGCCACGTGAGACCGGGCGGAAGGTAATCGCCCAGAACAAGCGTGCCTGGCACGACTACCACATCGAGGACACCTACGAGGCTGGTCTCGTGCTCCAGGGTACGGAGGTCAAGTCGCTGCGGCTCGGCCGTGCCTCTCTCCTCGACGGGTACGCCGTCATCAAGGACGGCGAGGCCTGGCTGATCAACGTCCACATTCCCGAATACACCATGGGGACCTGGACCAACCACGCCGCGCGCCGAACCCGCAAGCTCCTGCTCCACCGCAAGGAGATCGAGAAGCTGGTCTCCAAGACCAAGGAGGGCGGCCTGACCCTGGTGCCGCTCGCCATCTACTTCAAGGACGGCAAGGCCAAGATAGAGATCGGCCTCGCCAAGGGAAAGAAAGACTGGGACAAGCGGCAGACGCTGGCCGAGAACCAGGCCAAGCGGGAGATGGCGCGCGCGCTCAGGCACAGGAACAGGTGATCGTGAGGGGCAAGGCCCGGCGAACCACCGCCGCGGCGCTCGCGCTGGCGGCGACGGCTCCCATGCTGTCCGCGTGCTTCGAGGAGCCCTCGGCTCACGAGGCGGTGCGCGAGTTCCTGGTCGGCTGGCAGACGGGCGACTACGCCGCCGCGGCCAGGCGCACGGACGGCGACCAGAAGGTGGTCGGCCGGGCGCTGGAGGACGCCAAGCTCCAGCTCGACGCGGCCTCGTTCCGCTTCAACGTCAAGAGCATGCGGCGCGCGGCGGACGAGGTCGAGGCCGACTTCGACGCCGAGGTCGACCTGGGGGAGAACAACCCCCTGTGGGAGTACGAGGGCAAGCTGCCGCTCCACCTGGTCGACGGCCAGTGGAAGGTGCGCTGGTCGCCCAGCGTCCTGCACCCCCAGCTGCGCGAGGGGGAGCGGTTCGCGGTGAAGGTCACCCCCGAGGGCCGCCAGCCGATCCTCGACCGCAACCGCGACCCGCTGCAGGAGAAGGCCGTCCTGCACGTGGCGAGCGTGGTCCCGGCCAACCTGAGGAGCGGCCAGGCGGACGAGCTCTGCGAGAAGCTCTCCAAGATCACTGGTTTCCCGCAGGACCGCCTGCTGAGCCGGATCCGCTCCGCGCCGCCCAACCTCCAGGTGCCGCTGGTCACCTTCAGCCGTACGAAGTTCCGGCAGTTGCAGGGGCAGCTGGAGGCGATCCCCGGCCTCACCCTCGACACGCAGGAGCAGGCGGTCGCCCCCGCCTCGCCCACCCAGATCGTCGGCACCGTCACCGCCGTCACCGCGGAGAGCGAGCAGCAGCTCGGCGGCCCGCAGCGGGCCGGGGACACGGTCGGCAGGGGCGGTCTGCAGAGGGCGTACCAGGAGCATCTGACCGGCTCGACCGACACGCGTGTGATCACCATCGACCTCAAGACGCTCAAGGTGACCGAGCTCAAGAAGTGGCGGCCCGACCGCTCGACCTCGCCGGTCAAGACCACGCTCGACCGCTCCCACCAGAGGGCGGCCGACGGCGCGCTGCTGGGCGGGACTCCCGGCATGCTGGTCGCGGTCCAGGCCTCGACCGGCGACATCCTGGCGGTGTCCAGCACCGAGCCGTACAACCAGGAGAGGCACGCCCTCGCCGGGAGGTTCCCCGCGGGGACCGCCTTCTCGATCATGACCGTCGAGGGCATGCTCAGGGCGAAGATCGATCCGAAGCAGCGGATGGCCTGCCCGGCGGACAGGTCCGTCGGGGGTGCCGCGTTCCACCAGGAGGGCGTGCCCGCGGGAGACTCGCCGACCATCCAGACCAACTTCGCCACCGGCTGCGTGACCGCGCTCGCCGCGCTGGCCCGCAGGATCAACGGCTCGGAGCTGGAGGCCGACGCCGCGAAGTTCGGCATCGGGGCGCCCTGGAGCCTCCCGCTGAGGTCCTTCAGCGGCTCGATGAAGCCACTGAAGGACGACGCGGCCACCGCCAGGGCCATTACCGGGCAGAACGTCCTGGTCAGCCCGCTGTCCATGGCGCTGGTCGCGGGGGCCGTCGCCTCGGGCACCTGGCGCCCGCCGGTCCTGGTCACCGAGCCCCAGACGACCGACCCCGCGACCGACGCCAAGCCGTCCAAGGCGCCCGACCCGGTCAAGCTGGACGACAAGACGGTCGAGACCCTCCGCGCCTTCATGCGCAGCGGAGTGACCACGGGCTCCGCGCGTGCCGCCGCGGCCCTCGGCGACCCGGTCCACGGCATCACCGCCGTCGCCGCGCAGAGCCGTAAGCCGCTCGCCTGGTTCGTGGGGTGGCAGGGGGACGTGGCCGTCGCCGTGCTGGCGCAGAGCTCGGACGCCACGGCGGGGGCGAGCATCGCCGGGCGGTTCTTCCAGGGGCTCCACGCCGGGCTGTGACTATCCGCAATATTCTTTTCACCCTGAGCAACCATGGAGTGTCTCTTTTGCGTCCTTCTAAGTGACCGGGCTCCGCTTGGGGGGTTGCGGACTCGGTCGCTGTGATGAGGTCAGGGCTTCATCTCGGGGGAAGCCCTGCCGTCAGGACCGGCTCGACCCTGCCGGTCGACCCCGGGGACGCACGCGATTCGCGGGCGTCCCCGGGGTTTCGGCGTCCAGGCGTACGGTTTTCCCGGCACTGGCTTGCATGCCGTCAGGTGCGGCCGGACGGGCTCCCCGTGGCGCGCCGGGCGGGAATTCGATTCGCGTTAGCCGTGTTGTAACGGGTATCTTCGGATAGCTCGGCCCCCCGGGGCCGCGTTGAAAACTCAACAGGGGGTGACTGGTTTCGACTTTGGCTTTTCAAGTCAGGTGAAGCGGGTCGAGGACTGCGGACATAACCTCGTTAACACTGTGACCGCGACCAACAAGTGCCAATAAGACGCACTCCGAAGTCAGCCAGGGCAACCTGGCCCTCGCCGCCTAAGCAGCGAGTGACTTCTGCCGGCCCGGGAGCGCCTCCGGCCCGGATCCGGCATCGCTAGGAGGCTCAACCGATCGACCCGGCCACGGGGAAGATCGGGAAATCTTACAGTGGCTGAGCCCGTCGGCGACTTGCCTGCGTGATTGCCGGGGCTGAGAAAAGCACAGCAGGCTCCACCCGGAGAAGCCCTGTCTTGGAGTTGAAGGACGCGGGTTCGATTCCCGCCACCTCCACCCCCGTTCCGCACCGAACCGTGCGGAACAGATCGCCGAAGGGCGGTCGGTTCGGCGCCACCGCCGTCCCGGCCGCCTTTTGTCGTTGTCCGGACGGCCTCACCGGCGGACGGGTTCGCGCGTCGACCAGGGGCCGCCCCTGCGGCGCCTGGTCGTGGTGTCGCCCCGTGGTTTCCGTACGCCTGGGTACGCCTAGATGGTGAGTGCGGCGTCGATGCGCCTGAGGTGGTGCCGGGCCAGGGCC
Organism: Streptosporangium sp. H13245; assembly: GCF_055690525.1. NCBI lineage: Bacteria > Bacillati > Actinomycetota > Actinomycetes > Streptosporangiales > Streptosporangiaceae > Streptosporangium > Streptosporangium sp. H13245. Next base: position 138,536 of record NZ_JBSZKT010000010.1, read on the forward strand.
AGGTTGGCGCGGTCGCGGTCGAGCACCAGGTAGAGGAAGGTGTGGCCGGAGCTGTCGGACAGGAGCCTGATGATGTGGTACTGCTTCGCCAGCGTGATGAGAATGTCCTCGACGGAGTCGTGGATGTTCAGCGCGGACAGGGTCCGGACCTTGGCCCTGACGACGTCGGTGTTGCCCGCGGCCGCCACCTCCAGGTCGAGTTCGCGTCCTCCCCCGATCGTGCCGAGGCACATGCCGCTTTCGTAGTCGACCAGCGCCGCGCCGACCGCGCCGTCGATCGTCATGGTCTCTTTGAGGGCGGTTTCGATGTTCATGAGCTTCTTTCCCAGGTGAGCGGGGGCGCTCCGGCGTCTCGCCGGGCAGGCGCTATCGGACAGGCAGATGAGGCAGTTTGTGGCTGTCGATACGTAAAGTACACTTAACTACTACCGTTAGTGAAGTGCAATATGGTGTAGTAGCGGATGAACGGCTCATTTGGGGAGATATCCAGCACTCCGGCCCGTGATCTGTCCTGTTCACGGAGTCAGGGGTGGTGTGCCGCGTCCGTGCGTCTCCCGGCTCGTCCGGGGTTGCGGCGGTCGCGTCGTCTCCCCTCTGGGCGTCCGAGGGAGAGCTGGGGGAGACATCCGGTGGTGAAGGCCGACCCACATTCCGTACGTGAACGACTCAGCCTCCGCGAGCAGAACCAGAGGTGACCTTGTGCCGTCGTCGGCCGTGACCCAGCCGATGCCGTCCCGCGGAGCGGTGGACCGCTCCCCTTCCCGCCACGGGATGACGGTGTGAGCGCCACGGGACCGGAGGTCCTGGGCGAGATCGGCAAGCTCCTTCTCCGGCGCTCGCCCGAGGGGTTCTCCGGTGTGCTCCGCGTCGAGGGCGGTCCCGGAGGGGCGCTGTGGGTCAGGGACGGTCTCGTGGTGGCCGCCACGACACCGGTCGCCCCCGGCCCGGAGTCGCTGCTGCTGCGGTCGGGCAGGGTGTCCGAGAAGGACTGGACCGACGCGTACACGGTCGGTGCTCCCGCCGACAGGCTGGCCGCCGAGCTCGCCGGGCGCGGCGTCATCGGCGAGGCGGCGCTGGAGGCGGTGTGCCTGGCCGCGCTCTTCGACGCGGTGTTCGCGATGGTCCTCTACGGTGTCGAGTCCTGCGCCGCCGAAGCGGTGGGACCCGGCGACCGCCAGCCGCTGCTGCCCGTCCTGCCCGGGATCGGTCACGGGCGGCTGGCACGGGAGACCGCGCGCCGCATGGGACACGTGGAGACCTGGTCGCGGCTGGGCCTGTCCATGCGGGTCAGGCCCGTGCCCCCGGCCGTCCCCGTTCCCACGCTGCTCGGCTCCGACCGCATCCGCCGTGCCGTCCTGGAACGGGCGAACGGACGCCGGACGCCGCGCGACATCGCCTTCGTCCTGGGCAAGGGCCTGTTCTCGGTGATGAGCGAGGTCGCCAGGATGGCCGAGGAGGGGGTGCTCGACCTCGGCGGTCCCCCGGCGGGGGAGGGGGCGCCCGCTCCCGAGCTCGTCGTGGAGGATCCGGACGAGAGTACGGACTCCCAGCTGCCGCGCCGCCGTCCGGGCACCAGCAAGATCAACGAGATGCTGGCCGCCGCCGGGGGAGGACCTGTCCTTCCCCGACCTCTTCTCGCTCTCCGGTCCATGCCTCCGCTGGAGCCGGAGGAGGTCGACCCCGCCGGTGAATGACGGCATTCACACCCTCGTCGCGGCCTGGCCGGGCACCTTCCCGTTCCGGGGTGTGCGAGGCGGCGCCCGGCCCGCTCAGACTTCCGAGAAAGACCCCTCGCGCGGCACCGTGCCGCCTTCCCTCCCCGGCCCCCGGGCCTGGGATCGTCTCCACGCTGGAGGTATGTGATGAGCAAGCAAGCGGTGCTCGCCGAGCTGAAGATCCTGCGGGATCGGGTGGCAGGCGTGCTGGAGACGGCCGTCGCGTCCGTGGACGGGCTGCTCGTCGCGGCCGACAGCGAGGGGGCGAGGCCCGAGGTGCTGGCCGCCCTCGCCGCCGCCACGCTGGGCCTGGGCAAGCGGACGGGCTACGAGGTGGGCATGGGAGAGCTTCGCGAGGTGGTGACCCGCTGCCGCAGCGGATACATCGTCGTCTACGCCGTCCGCCAGGAGGCGCTGCTCGTCGTGCTCGCCGACGAGGGGCTGGACGTCTCCCGGCTGCACGTGGAGTCCCGGCCCACGGTCGAGAGGCTGGGCGTGATGCTCGCCGGGGCCTGACGGGTCCCACCGGGTGAGCGGCGCGCGGTCGCCGTCCCGCTCGCCGCTGTCCGGGGCCTGGCCGGTTTCGCGGGTGACCGGCGCGTGGTCGCGGTCCGGGGCCTGACCGGCGGGTGGCCGCCGTCCCGGTCGCTGTCGCCGTCCCGAGCCCGACGGGTTTCGCCGTGACCGGGGTGCCCCGCGACCCGGGGGATCCGCGGGTCGTACGGGGCAGGTCCGCCGGTGCTCACGGTCCTCAGGACACGTCGACCCAGTCGAGGGTGCGCTCGACCGCCTTCTTCCAGCCCGCGTAGCCGGTGGCCCGCTGCTCCTCCGACCACTGGGGCTCCCAGCGGCGGCCCTCCTGCCAGTTCTGCCTGAGCTCCTCGGTCGACTTCCAGAAGCCGACGGCCAGCCCCGCCGCGTACGCGGCTCCCAGGGCGGTCGTCTCGGCCACGACGGGACGGGAGACGGGTACGCCGAGCAGGTCGGCCTGGATCTGCATGCACAGGTCGTTGGCGGTGACGCCGCCGTCGACGCGCAGGACGTCGAGGGTGACGCCGGAGTCCTGCCGCATCGCCTCGACCACGTCGCGGGTCTGGTAGCAGATGGACTCCAGGGTGGCCCGCGCGAGGTGGGCGTTGGTGTTGAAGCGCGACAGGCCCACGATGGCGCCCCGGGCGTCGGAGCGCCAGTACGGGGCGAAGAGGCCGGAGAAGGCGGGGACGAAGTAGACGCCGCCGTTGTCCTCGACCTGCCGGGCGAGCGCCTCGCTCTGCGCCGCCCCCGAGATGATGCCGAGCTGGTCGCGCAGCCACTGCACGGCGGAGCCGGTCACCGCGATGGAGCCCTCCAGCGCGTACACCGGGGGCTCCTCGCCGAAGCGGTAGCAGACGGTGGTGAGCAGGCCGTTCTGGGATCGTACGAGCTCGGTGCCGGTGTTGAGCAGCAGGAAGTTGCCGGTGCCGTAGGTGTTCTTGGCCTCGCCGACGCCGAAGCAGACCTGCCCGACGGTGGCGGCCTGCTGGTCGCCGAGGTCGCCGGAGAGCGGGACCTCTCCCTTCAGCGGGCCGGTCGCCCGGGTGACGCCGTACAGGCCGGGGTGGGAGGAGGGGGCGATGGAGGGCAGCATCCGGCGGGGGATGTCGAAGAACGACAGCAGCTCGTCGTCCCAGTCGAGGGTCTCCAGGTCCATCAGCATCGTGCGGCTGGCGTTGGTCGGGTCGGTGACGTGTGCGCCGCCGTCGGTGCCGCCGGTCAGGTTCCACAGCAGCCACGTGTCGGTGTTGCCGAAGACGGCCTCCCCCGCCTCGGCCGCCTCGCGCACCCCGTCGACGTTCTCCAGGATCCACTGGATCTTGCCGCCGGAGAAGTACGTCGCCGGGGGGAGGCCCGCCCTGCGGCGGATAACGTCGCCCCTGCCGTCGCGGTCCAGGGCGGAGGCGATCCGGTCGGTGCGGGTGTCCTGCCAGACGATCGCGTTGTGGTACGGGCGCCCGGTTCTGCGGTTCCAGACCACCGCGGTCTCGCGCTGGTTGGTGACGCCGAGCGCGGCCAGGTCGGAGGCGGCGAGACCGGCCCTGTTCATCGCGGTCTCGACCACCGCCCTCGTGCGCTCCCAGATCTCCGTGGGGTTGTGCTCGACCCACCCGGCCCGCGGCAGGATCTGCTCATGTTCGAGCTGGTGGCGGCCTATCTCGTTACCGCCATGATCGAAGATCATGAAACGGGTGCTCGTCGTTCCCTGGTCGATCGCTCCGACGAAGTCAGGCATGGATGGTGCCTCCTCTGTGAGACTTTCCTGGAGATCCGCCGCTCTCCCCGTGACGGTTCAGGTGGTTCCGGCTCCTTCGCCGGACGGCACCCGCCCCACCTCGGGCGCGGCGTCCTCGGGGGGAAGGAACCTGGCGATCAAGACCTGGTACAGGAACGCCCCGATCAGCCCCCCGATCACGGGCGCCACGATCGGCACCCAGAAGTAGAGCTGGCCGTACTGATCCTGCCAGGCGGTCTCGTACCCGGTGAGGAACGAGGCGAGTCGCGGCCCGAAGTCGCGGGCGGGGTTGATGGCGTACCCGGCGTTGGTGCCCCAGGCCATGCCGATGGCCACGACGATCAGGCCGACCACGAAGGGGGCCAGGTTGGCCATGGGCGCCGAGTTGCGCGCGTCGGAGACGGCGAGGACGAGCAGGAGCAGGATCGCGGTGCCGATCACCTGGTCGCGGAAGGCGCCCCAGGTGCCGATGGGCAGGCTCCCGTTGCCCGGCAGGGTCGAGAAGACGCCCTGGGTCTTGATCGTGAGCCCTGGGTCGGCCTTCTGCAGCACCTCGCCGTAGTTGAAGCGGACGATGAGCGCCGCCACGAACGCGCCCGCGGTCTGTGCCAGGGAGTACGGCAGCACCTTGCGCCAGGAGAAGCCCCTGAAGGCGGCGAGCGCGATGGTGACGGCGGGGTTGAGGTGGGCCCCGCTGGTGCGTGCCGCGACGTAGACGCCCAGGGTCACTCCGAGTCCCCACGCCCAGGCGATGCTGTCGTGGTCGCCGATCTCGGCCGCCACGACCTGGGCCACCACCGCCACCCCGAACAGGATAAGGATCATGGTGCCCGCGAACTCGGCCGCCAGCTCACCGACAAGCCCTCGGTTCTTCAGGCGTTCCGCCATCTTTCCCCCTCACGACGCCGCTCGGATGCCCGGACGGTAGGCGCGAATTCCAGGGCAGTCAACGGTAATGTGACGAAGTTATTGAATTATGGTCAACAATCTAAGTCATCGGTAACGTCACCGAAATATGATTCGACGTCCTTACTTGCGACGTCTCCGCCGGGTGAGAATCCCGTCACCGCCCGGCTTCCCGGCCCGGACGCGCCCCTTTTGTCCCGGTGTCGCATGGCGTCGCGGAAAGGCCGCGCGGGCGGGAACCTTTGCCGGGTCTGGGGGTCAACCCGCAGGTCAGAGGGGGATGAGAAGCGTATCGTCAGTGCGCTTGGAGGAATTCGATGGGCCGTCTCAGAATGGGCAGTACCGGTGTGGTCGTCATCGCGACGGGAGCCGTGCTGGCCGGATGCGGATCGACGGGGCCGGACGAGGGCGACGCGCAGAGGGCCAGGGTGGCGGCCTCGGCGAAGGCGTCGGCCGCCGCCGCCTCGCAGGCCAACCTCCTCAAGGCCAAGACGCAGGCCGCGGCCAAGGCCAAGGCCAACGAGCTCGGGCAGGTGCCCGTCCTCATGTACCACCGGATCGTCGACAAGCCCTCCACCCAGGACGACCGCACCCCCGCGCAGTTCCGTACCGAGCTGGAGCGGCTGGCCAGGGAGGACTACGTCGCGATCACCGCGGCCGAGTTCGTCACCGGGCGCATCGACATCCCGGCGGGCAAGCATCCCGTCGTCCTCACCTTCGACGACTCCTCGCCCTCGCAGTTCGAGCTGGACGGGACGGGGCTGCCCAAGCCGAACACCGCCGTCGCGATCCTCCAGAGCGTCGCCAAGACCCATCCGGGCTTCCGTGGCGTTGGAACGTTCTACGTCACGCGCGACATGTTCGGCAAGGCGACGCCGGAGGAGGGGGCGCAGATGCTCCTCTGGCTCACCGACAAGGGCTACGACATCGGCAACCACACCCGCGACCACCTCAGCCTGCGCGGCAAGCCGAAGAAGGCGGTCACCGCCGAGGTGGCGGCGGGTCACCGGCTCATCACCGGCCTGATCAAACTGCCTCCGGTCACGCTCGCCCTGCCGTACGGCAACCAGCCCGACGGCAAGGAGTGGGGACTCAAGGGCTCCTCGGGCGACGTCTCCTACGACTACGGCGGCGTGTTCCTCGCCGGTTACACCCCGGCCATGTCGCCGTTCAACAAGAAGTTCGACCCGCTCGGCATCCCGCGCATCCGCTCGATGGACAAGAAGGGCGACTGCGTCAAGTTCTGCTCCGTGGCCTGGCTCGACTGGCTGAAGGCGAACGCCGACGAGCGCTACACCTCCGACGGTGACGTGAAGACGGTCGCCTTCCCCAAGTTCAAGGCGCCCTTCGTGGCCAAGTCCTTCACCGACCGCGTCCTGCCGTACTGACCCGGCCCGCCTTCCGGTGACCCCGCGGGGTCACCGGAAGGCGGGTTCGGAGCGGGATCAGCCGCCGGGGAGCTCTTCGAGGGGGACGACCGCGGTGGTCGTCGAGCCGTCGGGGTGCCGGACCTCCACCTTCGCGTCCTCGCCGGGCCTGAGCTGCGCGAGGATCGCCGACAGTTCCTGGGTCGACGGAGTGGGCGAGCCGTTGATCGAGACGATCAGGTCTCCGGCCTTGAGCCCGGCCCGTTCCGCGCCGCTGTTCCGCTGCACCCGTACGACGCTGACGCCCGCGGGCTGCCCGCTCATGTCGATCACGGTCTGCACGACGACGCCGAGCGCGGCCCTGCGGGTGTTGGTGACCCTGCCGTCCCTGATGATCTGGGTGGCGACGTCCTTCACGATGTTGGCCGGGATCGCGAAGCCGATGCCCGGGGCCTGGGCGTTGCCGAGCTCGGGGTTGACGGCGGTCAGGGTCGGCACGCCGACGACCTCGCCCCTGAGGTTGACCAGGGCGCCGCCGCTGTTGCCCGGGTTGATGGGCGCGGAGGTCTGGATGGCCCCGCTGATCGTCGCGCCCGGCGAGTCCTCGCCCCCGGGCTCGGTGACCGTGCGGCCCAGCGCCGAGATGATCCCCTCGGTGACGCTGCCCGACAGGCCCAGCGGGTTTCCCATGGCCATCACGATCTCGCCGACCCGCAGCCCGGCGGAGTCGCCGAAGACGGCGGGTCTCAGCCCGGACGGGTTGTCCACCTTGATCACGGCCAGGTCGCCCAGCTCGAACGCGTCGACCAGCTTCGCCGTACGCGGGGTGCCGCCGTTGGCGAGCGTGACCTCGAAGCGCTTGGCGTTCCCGACCACGTGGGCGTTGGTGATGATGTGCCCGGCGGTGTCGTACACGATCCCCGAGCCGAGGCCGTCGCCCGTGGTGATCTGCACGATGGACGGCAGCACCTTGGCGATGATCCGCTCGTACGCGGCCTCCAGGGCGTCCGGGGCGTACGCGGGGGCGGGGGAGTCCCTCGGGGCGACTCCGGCGGAGGTGCCCGCCGACGCGCCGGGGGTGGGGGCGCCGGGCAGGTCGACCGTCCCGGATGTCCGCAGTTCCAGGCCCTGACCGCAGCCCGCGAGCGTCATGACGGTGGCCGCCAGTAGCGCGGCGCCTGCCTTTGATCCCCCCATACAAGGGTATTTGCCCAGCTCAGGCGGGAAGATACGTCTTACGAAGATTGCCGCGACTGAGCTTGCCCGTGGGGGTACGCGGCAGCCGGTCGCGGTACTCGATCACCCGGGGGTGCTTGAGGCGTGCCAGCCGGGACGCGCAGTGGGCCAGCAGCGCGCCGGTGAGGTCCGCGCCCGGGGTGGCGCCCTCGGCGGGCTGGACCAGCGCGACGACGCGCTGGCCCCACTCGGGGTCGGGTACGCCGATCACGGCCACGTCCGCCACCGAGGGGTGTTCCTGGAGCACGGCCTCGACCTCGGCCGGGTAGATGTTGACCCCGCCGGAGATGATCAGGTCGGTGCGCCGGTCGCAGAGGAACAGGTAGCCGTCCTCGTCCAGGTAGCCGATGTCGCCGGGGGTGTAAAGGTGGCCGCGCATCGCGGAGGCGGTCTTGGACGGGTCGCGGTGGTACTCGAAGCGGTTGATGCCGCCGATGTAGACCATGCCGGGCTCGCCGGGCGGGAGTTCCGTGCCGTCGTCGCCGACGATCGTGAACTCCATGCCGTCGATCGCCCGGCCGACCGTGCCCGGTCGTTCCAGCCACTCCGCCGAGGAGACCATCGTGGCCACGGCGGCCTCGGTCGAGCCGTAGTACTCCCACAGCACGGGGCCGAGCCACTCGATCATCGCCTGCTTGGTGGCGGGCGGGCAGGGCGCGGCACCATGATAAAGATGCGTCAATGACGATAAATCGTGCTTTGTCCTAATTGAGAGTGGCAGGGCGAGCAGCCGGTGGAACATGGTCGGCACCATGAACGCGTTGGTCACCCCGTGCCGCTCGACCAGCTCCAGCGTCTCCCCGGCGTCGAACCGCTCGGTCACCACGACGGTGTGCCCGAACTGCAGGGCCATCATCGCCTGCCCGTACGGCGCCGAGTGGTAGAGCTGCGACAGTAGTAGGTGCGTCCCGCCGGGCGGCAGCCCGAAGTGCCGCCAGCTCTTGCGCGTCAGGATCGGGTAGAGGTCCTCGGGGCTCAGGTCGAGCAGCCGCCGCCGCACGCCCTTGGGCCTGCCGGTGGTGCCCGAGGTGTAGAGCATCATCGACCCGGCCCTGCGCCCCTCGGGCGGGGTGCCCGGCCGCCCCTCGGCGAGGGCGCCGGTCTCCACGAACCCGCCCGGCACCGCGTGCCCGTACCGCTCGGAGCCCACCACCGTCCGCGCCGCGCAGTCGGCGACGATGTAGCCGACCTCCTCGGCCGTGTAGTGCCAGTTGACCGGAACGTGATAGGCGCCGATCTGGTACGTCGCCAGCATCATCGTGATCGCGTCGACCCCGTTGGGCAGGACCGTCACGACGGTGTCGCCCGGCCGGGTGCCGCGCGCCAGCAGGCCGTGCGAGACCCGGTTGACCCGCTCGTGCAACTCGCCGTAGGTCGTGGCCGCCGCCGTCACGGCCGCGTCCGCGACGACGGCGACGCGTCCGGGATCGGCCGCCGCGATCTCGTAGAAGCCCCTCGTAGCCCTCATGGCGCGACCATACAGAACGAGATTCTGTTCATGGAAGGGGAAAGACGATTACCTGGGCTGATGCACACCTCGTGGCCGAAGCGTAATAAACGACGATGCGTCGAATCTTTCCGGGGTGACATAACCTGACGCGTATGGCGGACGTCGGCGGCAACTCCTCCGGGCGCTCTCACGAGAGATACATCCCCTCATACGAGGCGCCCACGGCTCCCATACCCGCCATACCCGCCGAGGACGGTTCGATCATCAGCCCCCGGGTGCCCCGGAGGTTCCCCATCGGCGACGGTGAGGAGACCGCCCTGGTCTCCAGGCCCCCTGGATCGTTCCCCCGCCCTCAGCCCTCGCCCGGCACGACGTCCGGCGACCGGCGGGACGAGTCGAAGGCGGACGCCGACCAGGTGCGCGAGTCGGGCGGGCTCGGCACGATCCCGGTCAGGCAGGTGGGCGGTTCCGCGGGCCCCTGGCGCCCCGACCGGACCGGAGCGCCCGGCCGTCCGGGTGCGCGGCCCTCTGGGGGCGCGGACAACGGGCCGCGCGGTGGGCAGGGCGCGGCGGCCGGGTGGCCCGGCGCCGCGCAGCGGCCCGGCGTGTTCGCGGAGCCCGGCACCGCGCGGGAGGGTTCGGCGGCGAAGGGCGGGGCGAAGAAGTCCGGCGGCCTGCTGATGCGGATCGGCGACATCCCGATCCGGGTCGCCTACAGCCTGGGCGCCGCCGCCCTCACCGGTGTCATCGTGGCCCTGATCTTCGTCCTGTTCTCCGGTGACGAGCCCACGAACGATCCGGCCGGGGTCGGCCGGGCCGTGGTGCCCACCGCGAAGCCCTCGCCGACCGCCCCGCCGATCACGCTGCCCGCCCTGCCGGGCGCGACCCCCCTGCAGGTCCTGCCGGGCAGGCCGAGCACGGTGCTGGGCGCGGTGACCGACACGAGGTCCGCGCTGACCTACGTCAGCCTGGGCGCGCCGTGGCAGACCAAGGCCGTGCCGTCGTTCTCCGTCGGCCAGCAGGTCGGCGCGGCCCGGCTGCCGCGTACGGTCATCGCCTCGGGGCCGCTTCCCGGCGCCACCCCGGCCAAGGCGCTCAAGAGCGACGCCGACTACCGCAGGGCGGCGCTGAACGCGGTGAGGTGGACGATCCGCAACCACCACCCCGCGGGGGGCAAGGTCACCTGGACCGCCTCGCAGCGGCCCGCCGGGGGCAGGGGATGGATGCTCGCCTACCGGGTCACCTACGAGGTCAAGGGCAAGAAGCGCACCTCGCAGGCGGCGCTCGCCGTGGTCGACGTCGGCCGCCGCAAGCCCTCCATGCTCTTCGTGACCGTGCCCGACGCGCGCAAGCCGCTCTGGGCCGACATCGCCCCGCTGATGGCGAGCGTCCGCGCGCTCTGAGGTTCCTCCCCGCCTCCCGGTCTCTTCGACGGGATCTCCCGTGCGTTGTGATGGAAGTACCTTCTAGAATATGGTTCTGGCATTGAATCCTGTCTGGAGGCTGTCATGGCGATCGGGTTGAGCGAGGAGCACGAGGCGCTCCGGGAGTCGGTGACCGGATGGGCGGAGCGCAACATCCCGTCCGAGGTCGTGCGCGCCGCCGTCGCGGCGGAGGGCGAGGAGCGCCCCGGCTTCTGGGCGGGGCTGGCCGACCAGGGCCTGCTCGGCCTGCACATCCCCGAGGAGCACGGCGGCAGCGGCTACGGCCTGCTGGAGACCGCCGTCGCCGTCGAGGCCCTCGGCGAGCGCGTCGCCCCCGGCCCGTACGTTCCCACGGTGCTCGCCAGTGCGGTGATCCTCGCCTCCGACGGCAAGGCCCACGCCGAGCTCCTGCCCGGCCTCGCCGACGGCACGCTGACCGGCGCGGTCGCGCTGGGTGCCTCGATCACCGGCACCCGTGGCGAGGACGGCGCCCTCACGATCGGCGGCGCCGCCGAGCTGGTCCTGGGGGGCGCGTCGGCCGACGTCCTGGTGCTCCCGGTCGGCACCGACCGCGGTGAGGAGTGGGTCGCGGTGGACGCCTCCTCGGCGACCGTCACCCCGGTCAGGTCGCTCGACCTCACCCGGGCGGTGGCCAGGGTCGAGCTGGACGCGGTCACCGTACCCGCGGGGCGGGTCCTCGACGGGCTGCAGGGCACGGGGGTCCTCAACCTGGCCGCGATCCTGCTCGGCGCGGAGGCCGCGGGCGTCGCGGCGTGGTGCGTGGCCGCCGCCGCCGGGTACGCCAAGGTCCGCGTGCAGTTCGGCCGTCCGATCGGGCAGTTCCAGGGCGTTAAGCACAAGGCCTCCCGGATGCTCGTCGCCCTGGAGCAGGCCCGCGCGACCGTGTGGGACGCCGCCCGCGCCACCGAGGGGACGACCGGCGGCGCCGAGGTGTCGGCCGACGAGCTGGCCTACGCCGCCGCGATCGCGGGGGTGGTCGCCCCCGACGCGGCCGTGCTCTGCGCCAAGGACGCCATCCAGATCTTCGGCGGCATCGGCTACACCTACGAGCACGACGCCCACCTGTACTACCGCCGCGCGCTCACCCTGCGCGCCCTGCTCGGCTCCTCGGGGGAGTGGGCCGAGTCGGTCGCGGAACTGGCCCTGAACGGCGTGAGCCGGGAGCTGGAGATCGAGCTGCCCGAGGAGGCCGCCGAGCTGCGCGAGGGCATCCGGGCCGAGATCGCCGGGTTCGCCGCACTGGAGGGCAGGGAGCAGAAGCGGGCGCTGGCGAGCGCCGGATACGTCATGCCGCACCTGGCCAGGCCCTGGGGCCGCGACGCCAGACCGCTGGAACAGGTTCTCATCTTCCAGGAGCTCAAAGCCGCCAGGGTGAAGCTGCCTCAGATGATCATCGGTGCCTGGGTGGTGCCGTCGATCGTCACGTACGGCACCCCCGAGCAGCAGGAGCGCTTCCTGCCGCCCACGCTGAGCGGCGAGATGATCTGGTGCCAGCTCTTCTCCGAGCCCGGCGCGGGCTCCGACCTGGCGAACGTGCAGATGAAGGCCGAGAAGGTCGAGGGCGGCTGGCGGCTCAACGGCCAGAAGATCTGGACCTCCGTGGCGCACTTCGCCGAGTGGGGCATCTGCATCGCCCGCGACTCCTCCGAGGGCTCCAAGCACGAGGGCATCACCTACTTCCTGGTCGACATGAAGGGGCCAGGCGTCACGGTCAGGCCGCTCACCGAGATGACCGGGGAGAACCTGTTCAACGAGGTCTTCCTCGACGACGTGTTCGTCCCCGACGAGCTCGTCGTCGGCGAGGTGGGCCAGGGCTGGAAGGTCGCCAGGAACACGCTGTCCAACGAGCGGGTCTCGCTCTCGTCGGGCTCCGGCGGCACCGGCTCGTCCGTCCCCGACCTGCTCGGCCTGGCCGGGCGCCTCGGCAGGCAGCTCACCCCCGCCGAACGCCAGGAGCTGGCCCGCGTCGTCTGTGAGGGTCACTCGATCGCCGCGCTCGGGCTGCGGGTGACCCTGAAGCAGCTGACCGGGCTGGAGCCCGGGGCCGACGCCTCGGTCCGCAAGCTCCTGTCCACCTCGCACGCCCAGCACGTCTCGGAGTGCGCGGTCTCGCTGCTCGGCTCCTCGGCCGTCATCGCCGCCGACATGAAGCTCGGCGACGCCGGTTACTGGAACCGCGCCGTCCTCTCCACCCGGGCCATGACGATCTACGGCGGTACGACAGAGGTGCAGCTCAACATCATCGCCGAGCGCATGCTCGGCCTGCCCCGCGACCCCGAGCCGGGTAAGTGACCGGCCTCCTGCCGTAGGGGCTTCCCGCGCACGGTCCCGCGTCCGCGTCCGTGCCACCTTCACCCCGCGTACGGTTTCCGCGTCCGTGTCACCTTTACCGCCGTCCCGCCGGCCTCGGGCGGGACGGCCCCTGGGCGCGTTCCCGCCCGTCAGGGCCCGCTACGTCCGGTACGGGGCGGGTTTGACCCTTCGGTTAGGCTTCGCGCATGTCGATGCGGTTCCGGCCAGGTGTGGTCGTCCGGAGCGCCGTCGCCGGTGCGATCCCGCCGCGCTGGTTCGGCGCCGTGATCCGCCGGGTCTACCCCCGGCTGGACGCCGAGCTGGCCCGTGCCGAGGAGTTCGCGCCGCGCGGCGGCACCGCCGTCGACGTGGGCGTCTGGTACGGGCCGTGGACCGCGAAGCTGCGGCGGCTCGGCTGCGACGTCGTCGCGATCGAGGCGAACCCCCGCCTGGCCGCCCTGCTCGGGCGGACCTTCCCCGACGTACGGGTGATCGCGGCGGGTGCCTCGGACAGCTCGGGGACGGCGCGGCTGTGGATACCCGGCGGCGGCCGGGGCGCGGAGGCGACGGCCTCGCTCGTCCACGGGGAGGGGGAGGGCGTGCCGGTGGACATCCCGACCGTCACCATCGACGAGCTGGACCTGAAGGACGTCCGGTTCATCAAGGTCGACGTGGAGGGTCACGAGCTCGCCGCCCTGCGCGGCGCCGCGCGCACCGTCCACCGGGACCGGCCCCTCCTGCTGGTCGAGCTGGAGACCCGGCACCAGGACATCGGCCTGGTCGTCGACCAGCTCGCGGAGTGGGGCTACACCGGCTCCGTCCTCACCGGCGGCACCTGGGTCCCGCTGGACGGCTTCGACCTCGCCGCCCACCAGGCGACGGCGGTCGGCGAGGTGGAGCGGAGCTTCATCTCCCGCCTCCTCAGACCCGGTGGCGAGTACGTGAACATGGTGCTGTTCCGCCCCGCAGCCCGCTAGTGCGCGCCCTTCGCGCTCCGTGTCCGGTCGCGGAGCCCCGCCCGTCCGGGAGCCGGGCCGGGGGGCGGCCGGTGTGAGCCGTTTCGACCGTGTGAAGCGGTGGGCCGCGCGCCTGGCTCCCGCCCTGGTGGGGCTGGTCCTCGGGGTGCTCGCGCTCTGGCCCGCGCTCGGGCCCGGCTTCGTGCTCCGCTACGACATGGTGTTCGTGCCGGACCCGCCGATCCCGCCGGAGAGCGGTGGTTTTCCCCGCGCCGTGCCGAGCGACCTCGTGGTGGCCCTGCTCTCGTCGGTCCTTCCCGGTCAGATCGTGCAGAAGGCGATCCTGCTGGGGATCTTCGTGCTCGCCGCGACGGGCGCCGCGGCCCTGGTGCCGGGGGAGCGCCGGGTCGCCCGGCTGGCCGCCGCGGCGTTCTACGCCTGGAACGTCTACCTCGCCCAGCGGCTGCTGCTCGGCCAGTGGGCGCTGCTCCTCGGGTATGCGGGCCTGCCGTGGGCGGTACGCGCGGTCACCCGCGAGGGGGTCGGGCGGACGGTCCTCGCGCTGCTCCCCGCGGCGATCGGGGGTTTCCAGGCGATGCTCGTCTCGGCGATGGCGGTCGTGCCGGTGGCGGGCCGCCGGGCCCCGCGAGCCCTGCTGGCCGTCGCCGTGCTGAGCCTGCCGTGGCTGGTCCCGGCGCTGGGCAGCGCCGCCGTCACCGACCCCGCCGGGGTCCGGGCCTTCGCGCCCCGCGCGGACGGGCCGCTGGGCACCCTCGGCAGCCTGCTCACCCTCGGCGGCGTGTGGAACTCGGGAGCCGCCGTACCGGGACAGGAGACCTGGTGGTCGGCCCTGGTCAGGCTGGCGGTGACCGTGGCGGCGGTGACCGGGTACGCCCTGCTCGCAAGAGGACGGCCGTTCACGGGCAACGGGTGGAGCGATGAGCAGGGCGGTGGGCAAGGCGACGGCCGGGGCGACGGACAAGACGGTGAGCAAGGCAACGGACAAGGCGACGGCCGGGGCGGTAGGCAAGGCGGCGGGCAGGGCGACGGGCGGCCCGCGTACTGGGGTGGGCTGGCGGTCGCGTCCGCGGCGGGGCTGGTGGTGGCGTGCGCCGGGGCCTTCCTGCCGGGGGTGGTGGAGGCGCTGGTCGGGCTGTGGCCCGGATTCGGGCCGCTCCGCGACGGGCAGCTCTATCTCGCCCCCTTCGTCCTGCTGCAGGCGGTCGGCCTGGCCGAGGTGACCGCGCGCCTGGCCCCGGCGATCCGCCCCGGCATGCTCGTACTGCCCCTGCTGGTGCTGCCCACCTTCGCGATAGGGGCCTTCGGCAGGCTGGCCTCGGCCGACTACCCCCCGGACTGGTCCCGGGTGCAGCGGATCGTGGACGCGGATCCCGCGCCGGGGGCGCTGCTGACGCTGCCGTGGGGGGCGTACCGGGCGTTCGGCTGGAACGGGGGCCGGGTGGTGCTCGACCCGGCGGTCAAGCTCTTCCGGCGCAGGGTCGTCTGGAACGACGGCCTGCCGGTCGGGCTGGGAGACGGCCGTACGCTCACCCTCGCCACCGAGGATCCGCTGGCGCGCAGGGTCGGCGCGGTCCTCGCGGGGCCGGGACCGCTGACCGGGCCGCTGGCGGCGGAGGGGATCAGCCACGTGCTGATCCAGAGATCGAACGAGAACCTGTTCAGCTCCAGGCTCACCGGTGCGAGGCTGGTCTTCGCTGGTCAGGACCTACTTCTCTTCCACCTCTGATTCACTGAGATGCACAACTTTTTCATGATTTACCGGCTGGTAACATTATTTATCACATTTTTACCGATTGACTAGCGAAGACCTGTATCAGGTTCTACTGTCGGGCAGACCGCACGACCACGCGTTGGAGGGAGAACTCGGGTGTTGCGAGTGATTGCCGCGCTGGCGGTAGGGGCAGTGCTGGCGGTCGGAGCCTCGGTGGCCGTCACGAACGTCGCGGCGCCGACCCCCGAGCCGCCCAACAGACCGCTCTACAACTACGGCACCAGGTGACGGGCCGGGGCCACGGCCCCGGCACCCATCCGAGCCCCCGGACCCCTGACGCGCGGGGAACCCGTTCCGGGGCACGTCGACGAGACCGAGCCCGGCCGCCGCATGCGCGAAACCCCCGGTGCCGTACGGAGAGCACGGAGAAGTACGGAGAATAGGAGTGGTCGTGGCCGGACAGGGCGCCAGGGCGACCCGCCGGGCGCCGGGCCCGCCCCCCGCGGGCCTGGTGGCCGCGACGGCGCGGCAACGGCCGTCCATGCGCGGGGTGCGCGTCGCCGTCCTGAACTTCCGCGAGCCGCTGCAGTCGGTGGCGGGCGGCGCCGAGGAGTACGCCTGGCAGGTCAGCCGCCACCTGGTGGGACAGGGGGCGTCGGTCACCTTCGTCACGTCGCGGGAGGCCGGGCAGTCCCCGGCCGAGGAGCGCGACGGCATCGCGCTGCGGCGGATGGGCAACCCGTTCCTGGTCTATCTGCTGGTCCCGCTCTGGATGCTGCTGCGGCGCCGGCGCTTCGACGTCGTCATCGACTGCATGAACGGCATCCCCTTCTTCGCCCCCCTGGTCGTGCGGCGGCGTACGGTCGTCATCTCCCTGGTGCACCACGTGCACGACCGGCAGTTCTACGCCTTCTTCCCGCGCTGGCTGGCCAGGATCGGCTGCTTCGTCGAGGGGCCGGTCGCCCGGCTGGTCTACCGGCGCCGCCCGACCGTCACGGTCTCCGAGTCCTCCAGGAACGAGCTGCGCGAGCGGCTCGGCTGGCTCGCGCCGATCCAGGTCGTCCCGAACGGCAGCCCGGCGGCGCGCCTGGTCGCGAACGGCGGGGACGTGGCGGGGGACCCCGCCGTGGTCTACCTCGGCAGGCTCGTGGGCCACAAGCGCGTCGAGCGGGTGGTGGACCTCGCCGGTGACCTCGAAGCGGCCTGGCCCGGCGTCCACGTGCACGTCATCGGGCGTGGCGGCGAGCAGGAGCGGCTCGCGGCCCACGCCGCCCGGCGCGGTCTCGGGGACCGGGTCCACCTGCACGGCTTCCTGCCCGAGGCCGCCAAGAACGCGATCCTGGGGGCGGCGCGGGTCAACGTCACCGCCTCGGAGTTCGAGGGCTGGGGGCTGACCGTGATCGAGGCCGCCGCCCTCGGCGTCCCGACCGTCGCCTTCGACGTCGCGGGACTGCGCGACTCGGTGCGCGACGGCGTCACGGGCTGGCTGGTCGGGGAGGGCGAGGCGCTCGCCGACGTGGTGGACCGCGCGCTGCGGGAACTGTCGGACCCGGCCAGGCGCGAGGAGATCCAGCAGGCGTGCAGGCTCTGGGCCGCCGAGTTCACCTGGGGGAGAACGGGCGCTACGATGACCGGACTAATCACCACAGAGCTATCTAAAAACGGTCGTCACCTCCATGTATCCGATCTCTGTCTCGCCGCGGGTGAGACCGACCCGCCCTAAGTGACTGTGATCTCCGAGGCGTGGATCAGCCGCCTGTCCGCACCTCCCGCCGAGTTCGGGGCCTCGGACACCGGGCTCCGCCGCAGGCTCAGGTTGCTCGCCGGATGCCTCTTCCTCGCGGCCGTCGCCTTCAACATGGCGCCGGGCATGCTCATCGCCGAGACGAAGCTGGACATGCCGATCAACCCGATCGGCTTCCTCTCCCAGGCGCTGAACATGTGGGACCAGGACTATCTGGGACACCTGCAGAACCAGGCGTACGGCTACATCTTCCCGATGGGCCCCTTCTACACCCTGCTGATCAACGCGGGCATGCCCCCGTGGGTGGTGCAGCGGCTCTGGGTGACGCTGATCCTGTGCGTGGCCTTCGTCGGCGTCGCCCAGGTGGCGAGGGCGCTGCGGATCGGCGGCCAGCTCGCCGGGGTGCTGGCCGGTCTCGCCTACGCGCTCGCCCCGCACGCGCAGGCGCTCATGGGGTTCAACTCCGTGGAGTTCGCCCCCAGCGCCGTCCTGCCCTGGGTGCTGCTCTTCCTCGTCAGGGGCGCGCGGGGGGAGACGAGCCCGCGCCGGGCCGCCTGCCTGTCGGCGGTGGCGTTCCTGTTCGCCGGAGGCATCAACGCCGCCGCCGAGCTGGCCGTGCTCGTCGTACCGATGATCTATCTGCTGACCCGGTCGCGCGGCCCGCGCAAGCGGCGGCTGATCGCCTGGTGGCTCGCCGCGATCGCCGCGGTGTCGTTCTGGTGGCTCGTCCCCCTGGTGATGCTCGGCCGGTACGTCTTCTCCTTCATGCCCTTCACCGAGAACGCGTGGACGACCACGGTCGTGGGCTCGCTGACCAACGTGCTGCGCGGGATGAACAGCTGGGTGGCCTTCCTGCCGGTGGACGGCCGCCCCTTCCTGCCCGCCGCCTACGAGCACGCCACGGTGCCCTGGCTCGTGCTGGTCACCGCGCTCGTCGCCGGGTTCGGGCTGGCCGGGCTCACCCTCGCGCGCACGCCCGAGCGGGCCTTCCTGCTCCTGACCACGCTCCTGGGCGTCGCCATCCTCGCCGCCGGACACGCCGGGCCGCTCGCCGAACCCCTCAGGGCGCTGCTGGACGGCCCGCTCGCGCCGTTCCGCAACCTGCACAAGTTCAACGCGCTCGTACGGCTGCCGCTGGTGCTCGGGCTCGCCGCGCTCGTCTCGTACGTGGGCGCGCGCCGGGCCGCCGTCCGCATCCCCGTCGCGGTGGCGGGGGCCGGGCTGGTCGGGCTCACCCTCGTCCCCGTCGCCACCGCGGGCATCGCCCCGGGCGGCGCGTTCGCCGACGTCCCCGAGCACTGGCGGCAGGCGGCCTCCTGGCTGGACGACCGGGCCGACCAGGGCACCGTGCTGGTCCTGCCGGGGGCCAGGCGGGGCGAGTACACCTGGGGGCGCCCGCTCGACGAGCCGTTCCAGCCGCTGCTGAAGAAGGCCCGCTGGGTGAGCAACACGATCGTGCCGTGGGGCACGGCAGGCTCCAACCGGCTCGTCAAGGCGATCGACGACCGCTTCGCCAACGGGCAGGGCTCCGAGGGGCTCACCCTGACGCTGCGCCGGATGGGCGTGCGCTACCTGCTGATCCGCAACGACCTCGACAGGGTCGCCTTCGGCGACGCGTGGCCCGCCCGCGTGCACGAGGCGCTGGACCGCTCTCCCGGCCTGAACCGGGTGCGCGGCTTCGGGCCCACGGTCGGCTTCGAGGACTCCCAGACCGGCGCGGGCTGGCTCGACCAGCCGTACACGTCCCTGGAGATCTACGAGGTCGCCGGGGCGCGTCCCGTCGTCGGCACGGTCGCCGCGCAACGGCCGCTGCGGGTCTCCGGCGGCCCCGAGGCGCTGCTCACCATGGCGGAGGAGGGCGTCCTCGGCGACGACCGGCCGGTGATCCTCGGCGACGACCCCGGCGCGGACGCGATCCCCGCCGCCGACACCGTGCTCACCGACACCATGCGGCGGCGCGAGCTGGTGGTGAGCGACCTGCGCAGGCCGTACGGCGAGACGATGACGCCGGACGAGCCCTACGAGGGCCTGGGGCCCGCCTACGACCTCACCGACCCCGCGTGGGCCGAGCCGAAGACGGTCGCGGTCCTCAGCGGGATCAAGGGCGTCACCGCCTCCTCCTCGCAGTCCAGGCTCGGGGTGACCCCAGGGACCCGCGACGGCGGGCAGCAGCCGTACGCCGCGGTGGACTTCGACCTGCGCACCGGCTGGCGCTCCACCGGCTGGGAGCCGCCCACCGAGCAGTGGCTGGAGGTCCAGTTCACCGAGCCGACCTCGGTGCCCTCCCTCCAGGCCGTCTTCGAACGCTCCGAGGACGCGGTGACGGTCTCCGAGGTCATGGTCGAGACCGACACCGGCAGGGTACGCACCCGGCTCACCCTCTCCTCGCTGTGGGAACGGCTGAACGTCCCGGTAGGCAAGACGTCCCGGCTCCGGATCCGCGTCACCGGCGTCCTGCGCGACCCCAACCCCCGGGTCGGCATCACCGAGCTGTCCATCCCCGGGATCCGCCCCGGACGCACGCTCGTGGTCCCCGCCGCCTCCTCGGCCGACCCCGCGGCGCCTGGGCAGACGGTCGTGACCAGCCGGACGGACACCGCCCCCGGCTGCATGCTCGGCTCCTACGCCTGGACCTGCGCGGACAGGCTGCGCTTCGTGGGCGAGGACGGGTACGCCTTCGACCGGTCGGTTCCCGTCGCCCCGGGAAGGCGCGTGCTGGAGGGCAGGGCCGTGCTCACCGACCAGCGGGTGGCCGAGACCGTGCTGATGCCCACCGGGACCTTCCCGCGCGCCACCGCCTCCTCCACCGCGGCCGACGTCCCGGCCACCGGCGCCTACGCGGCCTTCGACGACGACCGCAGGACCATCTGGTACGCCGGGGCCAAGGACCTGGCGCCCTCGCTCTCCGCCGAGCTGGGCAGGGAGATCACCCTGTCCCGCCTGCGCGTCGACTTCCCCGACATCAGGCTGGGCGCCCCGCCGGTCCGGGTCACCATCACGACCGACGGCGGCGTCCGCTACGCCTGGGCCTCGAAGGACGGGTGGATCCGCTTCGCGCCGATGAGGGCGAGCCGGGTGAAGCTCACCTTCGCCGCCCTCGGCTCCTGGCGGATGGAGGTGCTCGGCGTGGCCATTCCCGGCGTCGCGCCGCTGCCCGCCCTCGACGCGCAGCCGGTACGGATGCCCTGCGGGTTCGGCCCGACGCTCACCGTCAACGGGGTCGAGACGCCCACCGAGATCCACAGCGGGACCCTGGGCGACCTGCTCAACGGCCGTCCGGTCGGCTACCGGGCCTGCGAGGCGGTGTGGTCGCGGGGCGGCACGCTGCGGGTACGCGCCGCCGCGCTCCAGGGCTTCCGGGTGGACTCGATGGTCCTGCGCGCCACCGGGAGCCTCAAGAGCACTGAGAAGACCAAGAGCACCGGGAGCACCGAAAGCGCTGAGAACACCGCGAGCACCGCGAGCGCCGGAAGTGCTGGAGACGCCGCCGCGCCGGTGACCCTGCGGCCCGCGGCCGTCGAGCGCTGGGACGCCGGGGAGCGCCGGGTCAGGGTCTCCACGACGGAGCCCTCCTACCTGGCGCTCGGCGAGAACTTCAACAGGGGCTGGCAGGCGTCGTTCGGCGGGCGCGTGCTGGAACCGGCCCGGCTGGACGGCTGGCGGCAGGCGTGGCTGCTGCCCCCCGGGAGCGGGACCGTCGTGATGACGTACGCCCCCGACGGCCTCTACCGGGCGTCGCTGATCGCGGGCTGGGCGCTGGTCGCGCTCGTCGTCGCGCTCGCCCTGGCCCGTCCCCGCCGGGCCGGGAGGCCGCTTCCCGCGTCGCCGCCCGCGTCGTTGCGGGCGGCCTGGCTGTGGCCGCTCGCCCCCGCGCTGGGCCTGTGGGCCGAGGGCTGGGCCGGGGCCGCGCTGGCCGGTCTGGTGGCGGCGCTCGCCCTGTGGCTGCGGGGCGTCGCCGGGGCCGAGCACAGCGCCGGTGGCCGTCCGTACCGGATCGGCGGGGTGTTGCTCACGCCGTTCCCGGTGGCGGCGGCGCTCGGCGCGGCCGGGCTCGCGCTCGGCTACGGCGGAGACGCCGGGGCGGTGGTGGCGCAGTATCTCTGCCTGGTCGTGCTGGGCCTGCTGCTTGCCGCGGCGCGCGTGCCGCCGCCGTCCCGCCCGTGGCTGCGGACGCGGGACGTTCCCCTCCAACCCGCGGAGCGACGATGATCGGGCAGAGGCCGCGCGGTGTGCTCCTCCTGGCCGCCGGTGCCTTCCTGATCACGCTGGCCGCGCTGGTGCGCCTCTACATCTACCCCAGCGGCCTGGTCCTGCCCGCCGAGCAGGACCGGATCACCAAGCTGACCACCGAGTCCGGCACCTACTTCGACACCGCCACCCTGCGCACGCACCGGGGCGTCCCGCTGGAGACGGCCGTGGCCAGGTACGGGGACACGGTCAGGTCCACCCCCGACGTCGCGGTGTGGACCGAGTTCGTCTCCCTCGCCACCCGCGACGGGCGGCGCGTCGACTACCACGAGCGCCGCGCCGCCTTCGACCGCCGTACGGGGCAGGCGGTCAACTGCTGTGAGAACTACGTCGACGAGAACGCGAACCCCGCCCCGCGCGGGCTGGTGTTCCGCTGGCCCTTCGACGCCCGGCCGATCGCCTACCAGGTCTACGACCCGCTCGTCCGGCGCCCGGTGGCCGCCCGCTTCGAGCGGATCGAGACCATGTACGGCGTCCGGGTCAACCGCTACGCGCAGTACCTGGTCAACGAGCGGCTCGTCCAGCAGCCCATGGAACTGCCCGGGTCGGTCCTCGGCCTGGGCGGCGCGAGGCCGTTCCCCGTCAACGCCTTCCTCGACGGGACCCGCACCTTCTGGGTGGAGCCGGAGAGCGGCATGGTGATCGGGTTCAGGGAGGACCTGGTCAAGACCCTGCGTACCCCCGACGGCCGGGGGCGGCTGGTCGCGCTCTCCGCCGACATGCGCACCAGCGCCGGGGACGAGCGGTGGAACGCCGGGGAGGCGGAACAGTTCCGCCGCTGGGCGGCCGTCGTCAACCGGGTGATCCCGCTATCGTGCGCCGTACTCGGCGCGCTGCTGCTGGTGGCGGGCCTGCGCGTACAGGCCCGCGACTCCGCCGCCCCGGAAAGTGAAAGTGACGAGGTCAGCGTCGGCGGCGGAGCCGCAGCGCCGGAGCCTCGACCAGCCGGTGGCTGAGGTCGGCGAGCAGCACGGTGAACGCGGTGCACACCACCAGCGTCGTCAGCAGGCCGCCGGTGAAGGTCTGCTGCCCGGTCAGCTCGTACCAGCCCACGATCACCACGAACTGCCACAGGAAGACGCCGTAGGAGATGCGGCCGAGATAGCGCATCACCCGGTTGCCGAGCAGCGAGCGCAGCGGCGAGGGCTCGGACGTCTGCAGGGCCACGGGAGAGAGCAGGGCCAGGACGAAGGCCGTGTAGAGGGTCATCTCGAAGATGTCCGTCCACAGGTCCTGGATCTCGAAGAGGCGGCCCCCCGCGACGGGACTGGCCGCGACGGCGTAGACGAGGGCGGCGATGATCCAGCAGGTCACCCACGACTCGCGCACCCCCCTGGTCAGCCGTCGCACCGGGGCGTCCGGGTCGGTCTCGGCGTGCGCCCAGAGCGAGACGACGGCGAGCGCCATGCCCGTCGCGAAGTAGAGCATCGACCGGGGGAGCCAGAGCCCGAGTTCTGGACGGTGTACCGGGACGTGGCTGAAGATCGCCCAGAGGGGGGAGACCAGGGCGAGCGCGCAGATGCCGGTGAGCAGCAGCCTGGCCCTGGCCACCGGGTCCGCGCCGCGCCGGGCCAGGGCGCGCAGCGCGACGGCGACCAGCGGGAGGGCGAGGTAGAAGGTCATCTCGACCGACAGGCTCCACATCTGCCCGAGCCCCGGCGGGCTCGCACCGGCCCACCACGGGTCGGGGACGTAGTTCTGCACCAGCAGCAGGAACGGCAGCCAGCTGACCGGGTCGGCCGCCCTCGGCCACGACCACAGCGACAGCGCGACGGCGACCACGAGCCAGTACGCGGGCAGGATGCGCAGCGCCCGCTTCCACAGGTAGTCGCCGGTGCCGGGGTGTGCCCCGCCCTCCATCGCCTCCCGGGCCCAGGGCCGGTAGAGGAGGAAGCCGGAGAGCAGGAAGAAGATCGGCACCGCGATGTCGCCCCGGGAGAGCAGGGCGGGCAGGAACCCCTCCCTGAGGGAGGCGCCCGTCGTGCTCGCCACGTGGTATACCAGGACGCTGAAAGAGGCGACCGCGCGGACGCCGTCCATGGCGTCGAGATGCCCGCCGACCGCGGGGAGATCCCGGGTGTCCCTGCCGGTCAACCCCTGGTCAACCGGCATAGAACCTGTTTCGGTCACTTTTTGGCATCCCTGGTGACGTAGGTGATTCCCAGCACTAACATTATCGCGAAATGGAACTTGTTATAGGGCGATCGGGATACATGGATAGCGGACGGCCCCTGGAGGAGCGATGCGTCGCGTCATCGGTTTGGTATTGATCGGAATCGGGGCATTCCTCATTGTTCTCGCGCCACTCGTGCGGTTCCAGGTGGCGACCGGCCTCATCGCCGCCCCCGCCGACCAGTACGGCGTCAGCAAGCTGGAGGCCACCGGGGCGCAGTACTTCAGCGTCGGCGACCTCAAGGTGATGACGGGCGACCTCGACATTACCGTCACCACCAGGGGGGACGTCACCGGGGCCGAGGGCGACCGGGTCGTCTGGGACGAGTTCACCGCGATCAACGACGTCACCAACGGCAACCCCAACATCTCGATCTCCGAGCGCCGCAGCGCGTTCAACAAGTACACGGGCGAGGGCGTCAACTGCTGCGCCGTCAACATCGACAAGAAGCCCGTGCGGCTCCAGGGCCAGATCTACAAGTGGCCCTTCGACGTCGAGAAGAAGACGTACAGCGTGTTCAACTCGACCACCGGCAAGGCGTTCGACGCCAAGTTCGTCGGCGAGGAGCAGGTCGGGGGGCTGTCGGTGTACCGGTTCGAGCAGTCCATCCCGCCGACCAAGACCGACACCCTCACCGCCCCGGCCTCGGTCCTCGGCATGGACGAGACCGGTGACGTGCAGGTGGACCGCGTCTACGACGGCGTCAACACCTTCTGGATCGAGCCGGCCACCGGCTCGCCGGTGCGGCAGGAGCAGCAGCGCCACGAGGTGCTCAAGACCGAGGACGGCGTCGAGCGCTCGCTCGCCCTCGTCGCCACCGCGAGGATGACCCAGGACACCGAGGACGACCTGGTCAAGAACGCGCTCGACAGCAGGAACACCATCACGATGCTCAAGACCACGATCCCGCTGGTGCTCCTGGTGGCCGGCCTGGTCCTGGTCGTCACCGGCTTCCTGCTCATGAGGCGCCGCAGGGACTTCTGAGGGCCCCGGGGGCGTCCGGGTCCCCGGCGCGGAACGAGGGGAGGGGGGCTGCGGCCTCCCTCCCTTTCTCGTTCTCCGTGAACCTCTCTGGAACACGTTCCATCTTTTTTGCCACTTCATTACTCACGAGTAGCTTAGGTTTTCGGTCGGAAGAAAGGTTCTAGACTAGAACGCGTTGCAGTTGTTTTCCGGCGGTCGTACAGTCAAACGCATGCGGACACGTGTCACCGACATGCTCGGGATAGAGTTGCCGATCTTCGCGTTCAGCCACTGCCGTGACGTCGTCGCCGAGGTCAGCCGCGCGGGGGGAATGGGGGTGCTCGGCGCCCTCTACTTCACCCCGGAGGAGCTCGAAACGGAGCTCAGGTGGATCGACGACCACGTCGACGGCAGGCCGTACGGCGTCGACGTGGTCATGCCCGCCTCGTACGCGGGCTCCGACCTCGGGGTCGACTCCCCGGAGGACCTCGTGGGACGGCTCCAGGGGATGATCCCCCAGGGGCACCGCGACTTCGTCGACGGCCTGCTCGCCGCGCACGGCGTGCCGCCGCTGTCGGCCGACGCGGACGCGGGCAGGGTGCTGCTCGGCTGGACCGACGCCACCGCCCGCCCGCAGGTCGAGGTGGCGCTGAGGCACCCGATCGCGCTGCTCGCCAACGCGCTGGGCCCGCCCCCCGCCGACGTGGTCGACCAGGCCCACGCCAAAGGGGTGAAGGTCGCCGCGCTCGCCTCCACCCCCCGGCACGCGGTCAAGCAGGTCGAGGTCGGCGTGGACATCGTCGTCGCCCAGGGCACCGAGGCGGGCGGGCACACCGGGGAGATCTCCACGATGGTCCTTATTCCGCAGGTCGTGGACGCCGTCGACGTCCCCGTACTGGCCGCGGGCGGCATCGGCGACGGCCGCCAGATGGCGGCCGGGCTCGCGCTCGGCGCCGAGGGGGTGTGGACGGGGTCGATCTGGCTCGCCGTGGAGGAGGCCGACACCTCCGAGGTGGTCAAGCGCCGCATCCTGGAGGCCACCTCGCGCGACACCGTGCGCTCGCGGTCCTGGACCGGCAAGCCCGCCCGGCTGCTCAGGAACGAGTGGACCGACGCCTGGGAGTCGCGGGAGTCGCCCGGCACGCTCCCGATGCCGCTGCAGTTCATGCTGATCTCCGAGGCGCTCCGCCGGATCGGCCGCTCCGACGCGACCGAGCTGGCGACCTTCCCCGCCGGGCAGATCATCGGCACGATGAACCAGGTCAGGTCCACCCGGGACGTCGTTTTCCGCATGGTCGAGCAGTACGTCGGGGCTATGGAACGATTGGGTCGCATTACCGACGAGTAGGTAGCTCATACATTGACGAATGGGCTAAGAACTCATCAGAGCCGATGAGTTTGGAGAACGATGGCGTCCCCGCAGGTCACCGACCGTGTTCCCGATCCCCTGACGGGACCCGCGCGGTCCTTCCCCGGGGCTCGGCGGGTGCTCGGCGTCGCGCTCGTCCTCGTCGTGGCCCAGCTGGCCTGGCGGGCCGTGATCCTGCATCGGGGCGGCTTCTTCGGCGACGACCTCAACATGGTGGGCCGGGCCGCGGCCGAGCCGTTCGGGCTCGACTACCTCTTCGGCGTCTACTCCGCGCACGTGATGCCGGTCGGGATGGTCGCCAACACGATCGTCACCTCGCTCGGCGCGTACAACTGGACGGTGACCGCGGCGGCGCTGCTGCTCTTCCAGCTCGGCGCCTCGCTCGCCGTGTACCGCATGCTGCGCGTGCTGTTCGGGGCCCGCTGGGCGATCCTGGTGCCCCTGTCCCTCTACCTGTTCACGCCGCTGGCCCTGCCCGCCTTCTACTGGTGGGCGGCGGCGGTCCAGGCCCTGCCGCTGCAGGCCGCCATCGCGATGGCGGTCGCCTCCCACGTGACGTTCCTGCGGACCGGCCGGGGGGCGGACGCGTTCGTGACGGGACTGTGGTTCCTGTTCGGGCTCGGCTCCTTCCACCTCAAGGCCGTCTTCGCCATCCCCCTGCTGCTCGTCCTGGTCACCGTCCTGTACTTCCCGGTCCGCGAGCGCCTGCGCTCCCTGGCGACGGCGTTCGGCGCGTACGCGGTCATGGCGGGCGCGTACTCGATCCTGTTCGTCCTGCAGCTCGACCGCCTGCACGGCCAGGCCATCGGGGCGCCCGCGTCGGAGGTGGCGGGCCGGGCGATGGCGCGGATGCTGGGCGTCACCCTCCCCGTGCTCGCGACCGGAGGCCCGGGGCCGTGGTGGTACAAGTTCTACGCGGTGCCGCCGCCGCTGATGATCGGCGCGTCCTGGCTGCTCATCGCGGTGGTCGTCGCCGTCACCCTGGTCTTCCGGCGGGGGGCGTGGAAGGCGTGGCTGATCCTCTGCCTCTACCCGCCCCTCCTCATGGTGCCGATCCTGGCCGGACGCTCCCTGGACCGCGCCCTGGGCGAGGAGGCCCGCTACCTCGCGGACGTCACCCCGGTGCTCGCCCTCTGCCTGGCGCTGGCGACGCTCCCGCTGCTGGGCGAGGCGCGCCCGTACCTCAGGCGGGTCCCGGCCCGCGCCGCCGTCAGGACCGGTTGCGTGCTGCTCGCGGCCGGAGTCGCCGCCTTCTCCGTCTACTCCGCGCACCGATACGTGACGGGGACGGAACCGGGGCGGGCCGAGATCCGCTCCTACCTCGCCTCGGTACGGGCCACGCTGGCCTCCGCCCCGCCGGGCGGCGACATCTACCCCCAGCAGACGCCCTACGACCAGTTCGGCTTCGGGTACGGCGACGAGGGGCTCAGCCACCTCACCCTCAGCCCGCTGGCCCCGCCCGGTCTGGCCGCCCTCATGCGCAACCCCCGGCCCGCCGTCGCCCCCCTCGTCCTCGACCCCACCGGACGCCGTCTCCTCCCGGCCCGCCTCACCGGCCCCTACGTCGCCGCCCCCGGCGGCTGCTTCCCCCAGCGGGGCGGCCTGATCTCGATCCCCCTCGCGCACAAGGGCGGCATGGTCGTCCTCGGCCTCGACTACCGCTCCACCGCCCGGACGGCGGCCTACGTGCACGTCGGGGAACAGGAGGTCGAGGTCGTCCTCGACCAGGGAAACGGCAGGATCCACATCCCCTTCACCGCCCCGGGCTCCTCCGTACGGGTGGAGGTCCTGTCGGCCGACACCCGGGTCTGCGTCACCGGCGGCCTCTTCGGCGGCCCGCGTCCCTCCTAGCGGTCCCTTTTGGCTGGTTTCTGGCCGATTTTCCGCCAACCGTGCCGGGCGCGCGGTGGAGGGCGGGGTGCGGTCGCGGCGGACGCGCCCACCTAGCCCGCCAGCTCCCGGACGCCGCTGAGCAGCCTGTCCACGTCGGACTCGTCGGTGTACGGCGCGATTCCGGCCCGGATCGCCCCGGTGTCGCCGAGGCCCAGGTGGCGGGAGCACTCCAGCGCGTAGAAGCTCCCGGCGGGAGCGTTGACGCCGCGTTCGGCCAGGAAGCGGTAGGCGTCGGACGGCTTGACGTGGTCGACGGAGAACAGTGTCGTCGGGGTGCGGCTCCGCGACGCCGCGCCGTACGAGGTCACCCCGGCGGTCTCGGCCAGACCGGCGTCGAGCCGGTCGAGCATGGCGTTCTCGTGCTCCTCCAGCGCGGCCATCGAGCCCGCCAGGCGCTCGCGCCGGGTCCCGTCCCCCGGAACGAGACCGGCCAGGAAGTCGACCGCCGCCGTCGTACCGGCGAGCAGCTCGTACGGCAGCGTGCCCAGCTCGAAGCGTTCGGGCACCGTGTCGCTGGAGGGGAGCAGCTTGTCGGGGTGGACGGTCTCCAGCAGGCCGGGGTCGGCGGCGAGCACGCCCAGGTGCGGGCCGAGGAACTTGTACGGCGAGCAGGCGTAGAAGTCGGCGCCCAGCCGCCCGGCGTCGACCAGGCTGTGCGGCGTCAGGTGCACGCCGTCGACGTAGAGCAGCGCCCCGGCCGCGTGCACCCGCTCGGCGATCGCCGGGATGTCCGGGCGGGTGCCCAGCAGGTTCGACGCGGCCGTGACGGCCACCAGCCTGGTGCGCCCGGTGAGCAGTCCGGCGACCGCGCCGACGTCCAGCACGCCGCTCGCCGGGTCGAAGCCGGCCCGGCGCACCGTGACCCCGCGCGCCTCGGCGGCGTGCACCCAGGGCCGGATGTTCGCGTCGTGGTCCAGCGTGGTGACCACGACCTCGTCCCCGGGACGCCACTCCTTGGCGAGCGCGCGGGCCATGTCGTAGGTGAGCTGCGTCATGCTCCGGCCGAACACGATGCCGCCCGGCGTGCCGCCGAGCAGGTCGGCCATCGCCTGACGCGCCCCGGTCACGATCCCGTCGGCACGCCGCTCGGCGGCGGTCTCGGCCCCCCGGTTGGAGACGGCGGCCCGCAGCGCCCCGGCCACGGCCTCCGCGACCTCCGCGGGAACCTGAGAACCCCCCGGCCCGTCGAAGTGCGCCGCGCCCTCGTCCAAAGCAGGAAAACGCGCCCGTACGGCCGCCACGTCGTATGTCACAGAACCTCCAGGATCGCTGTCGACAATACGGAAGTGCCCCGCCACCCGCGAGCGGCGGGGCACCGAAAACGGACACGTCAGAGCAATTCCTGGACGAGCTCCACAGCTCGGGCACTCACGGCACCGACGTTCTCCACGGGATGCACTTCGGCGCCCAGCGTGTGGAACACCTGCTCCGCCTCCTCGTAGGCCGCCTCCTGCTGGGTTGTCTCAGGTGTCGCGATGACCACCTGCAGATTCACGTCTCGGGCGACTTCGCTCAACCGGCCCTGAGCGTCCACCACCCGCGCCTCGTCACCGCGGCGCAGGCGTTCCAGCGCGAAACCCCAGGCCTTCACCTGTGTGAGGAGCCTTTCCATGCCGGTGATCCGGAAGGACCAGCCCTGTGCCAGCTGTGCGACCTTGCCGTTGGCGATGGCTATGTCGATGGCGGAATGCAGTTTGTCGCCGATGAACACCTCCGATTTCGGTCTCAGGAGGTGCGCTGGTATTTGCGCCTGCGCATAGGCTTTACGAAGATCCTGAACGACTCGGTCCTTTCCGACGGTGACCTGTCGTGGCTGCGACGCCGGATCAATGATCATTCGCCCGAAGATGATGTCAAGCGCGGCCTCAGCGTGATTGGCGACGATCGAAACCGGTGGGCTGAGCTGCACGATGTTCCGGTGATCGTGATGCAGCCCGCGGAGCCAGTCGTCGCCGAACGGGTGACCGTCCCCGGTTTCCAGGGTCTCTCGCGCTTCGGCTATCTCGCTGCTCAGGCGGACCATGAAACGGTCGGTGATATCGATCGCCGTGGCCGGTGCGAACTTTTTGATCCGTTCGGTGTTGCTCAAGCGCCGGACAGCCCAGTCGCCGGTGTTCGGGTCGCCGGCTATGGCGCCGACATTGACGAATTCGCCGGTTCGCGGATCGGGGAGACAGCGAACGATCGAGTAGATGTATCTGCTCACCGGATGTCACACCCCCTTCAGACTAGGGCTCGGAGACGGCTCGCCACGGCAGGCGCCCGATATTCGAGAAACCAGCCGAGCGTTGCCAAAGCTTCGTCGCTCACCGGCCACGATGCTGGCACGGCGCGCAGGATGTTGACGAGAGCATCGCGATCTATTTTCTCAAGGGCCCTCGCGACGGTCTCGACCGCCTTCGGATCCAACCCTTTCGGGGTGTCGGGCAGCATGTTCGGTTCGTCGGCGGACCGCTTGAGGATGTCGGCTTCGATGCCGCCGAGGTTGGGCGGAAAGTACAGGCCGTGATCATGCGAGTAAATGGACCGGTCGTCGTCGAGGTCGTAAAGCCACTGGGCGTCATCTCCGTAACACCAGTCATACAGTGCGTAGACATCGATGGTTCACCGCAGCAGCATAAACGGGCGGCGGGCGTCGCGGACGGCGGTTATCGAAGAAGGAATCGATACCGCTCCAGGTCATTCGCCCCGGTAGGCGGGCGGGCGTTTTTCGCGGAAGGCTCGGGAGCCCTCCTTGGCGTCCTCCGAGCCGATGACCGGCCAGCCGATGGTGTCTGAGACCTTCAGGGCCTCGGCCTCGGGCAGGCCCAGGGTCTCGCGGTAGGCGCGGAGGATGGCCTGGACGGCGAGGGGGCCGCACTCGGCGATCCGGGCGGCGATCTCCAGGGCGGCGGTCAGCGCCTGGCCGTCGGGGACGACCCGGTTGACCAGGCCCATGGCCAGCGCCTCCCGCGCGGTGACGGCGCGGCCGGTCAGCAGGATGTCCATGGCGAAGGCGTACGGGATCTGGCGGGGGAGGCGGATCGCGGAACCGCCCATGGGGAAGAGGGCGCGACGGGCCTCGAACAGGCCGAGGGTGGCGGACTCGGCGACCACCCGCAGGTCGGTGCCGACGAGCAACTCGGTGCCCCCCGCCACGGCGTACCCCTCGACCGCGCAGACGATCGGCTTCGTCGGCAGGGCGCCGGAGTCGCGGAGCAGGCCCTTCCAGTGGAAGTCGGGGATGGCCGCGGCCCGCTCCCTGACCCGGGGGTCCCGCGACGGGGTGCCCATGGCCTTCAGGTCGGCGCCCGCGCAGAACGTCCCGTGCGCGCCGGTCAGCACGGCGACGCGGACCTCGGGCTCCTCCGAGACGTACGCCCAGGCGTCGGCCAGGCCGACCAGAATGTCGGTGGAGAGCGCGTTCCTCGCCTCGGGGCGGTCCATGGTGACGATCACGACGTGACCGTCGCGTTCGACCCGGCAGTGCGGCGTGCTGATCGGCAGGAGTTCCACGGGACGACCTCCGTTGGTTCACCAGGTGTCTGATGGGAAATTCTGGGTTCGTATCGCTCCCGCGCGGTGTGACCGCCCGGGGGTGTGGTCTTTTCGGGCGGTCGGACCGCTCAGGGTGTGGTCGCTTCCGTGTGGTCGGGCCGCCCGGGGTGTGATCGCTTTCGCGCGCTTGGGCCGCCCTGGGAGACGGGTTCCGGCGGGGTCGGGTGAGGTGCTCTTCGGGGGACGGTCCCTTACGGAAGGGGCGGGGTTTGCGGATAGTCAAGCGCTTGCTAGGTGTACCTCCCGGGGTTAGTCTGCCCATGCGTACAAGAACAGATTCTTGTTCTATATACCCCGTTCCGCCAGGGCTTGTCGCGATAAAGAGAACGTGATGCACTCCGGTGTGCCGGGGCCTTTCCACCGAGAGGATGTCCGATGGGTACGCTCGGTTTCTGGAGACTGGCGCAGGCGGACCCCGAGTGGGTGGCGGCGGTCGACCCGGACGGCACCGAACACCGCGCCGGTGACCTGCTCGCCCGTGCCAACCGCCTCGTCCACGGCCTGAGAGGGCTCGGCCTCAAGGCGGGCGACGGCATCTGCGGGCTCGTGCCCAACGGCTCCGACGGGCTCACCCTCTATCTCGCCGCCCTGCAGGCCGGCTGGTACTACACGCCGATCAACTGGCACCTCACCGGCCCCGAGATCGGCTACATCGTCGCCGACAGCGAGGCGCGCGCCTTCTTCGTGCACGAGCGCTACGCCGTGGAGGGCCTGCGCGGCGCCGCCGAGTCGGGCATCGCCCCCGACCGCGTCTTCGCGTTCGGGAGTCTGAAGGCGTTCGGGCAGACGGAGGCGTTCCGGCAGGCGGAAGCGTCCGTGCGGGTGGGGGCATCTGGGGAGGCGAAGACGGAGGCGTCCGGAGAGGCGGAGGCGTCCGGGTGGGGGGAGGGGGTGCGGCGCGTCTCGGAGCTGACCGAGGGGCAGCCGGACACCGCCCCCGCCGACCGTACGGCGGGCGCCACCATGCACTACACCTCCGGCACCACCGGCAGGCCCAAGGGTGTGCGCCGCCCGCTCAGCGGCCTGGATCCGGACGAGGGCGCCGAGCTGATGACGTTCCTGCTCACCCTGTTCGGCGTCACCCCGGGCAAGGAGAACGTCCACCTGGTCACCTCGCCGAACTACCACACCGCCGTCACCCAGTTCGGGGGGACGGCCCTGCAGATGGGGCACACGCTCGTCTACATGGACAGATGGGACGCCGAGGAGACGCTCCGGCTCTGCGAGAGGTACCGCGTCACCAACTCGCACATGGTCCCCACCCACTTCAAGCGCCTGCTCGCGCTCCCGGACGACGTGCGGTCGAGGTACGACCTCTCCTCCCTCCGGTGGATGATCCACGCGGCGGCCCCCTGCCCGGTCCCAGTCAAGTGGGCGATGTTGGAGTGGTGGGGCGACTGCGTCTACGAGTACTACGCGGCCACCGAGGGCGGCGGCACCATCGCCACCCCGGAGGGCTGGCGCAAGCATCCCGGCACCGTCGGCACCGCCTGGCCGATCAGCGAGCTGCTCGTCGTGGACGAGAACATGGAGCCCGTACCGACGGGGACCCCCGGCACCATCTACATGAAGATGCTGGGCGTCCGGTTCGAGTACAAGGGCGACCCGGCGAAGACCGAGGCCAACCGGCTGCGCGACCACTTCACCGTCGGCGACATCGGCTACCTGGACGGGGAGGGCTTCCTCTTCCTCTGCGACCGCAAGGCGGACATGATCATCTCCGGTGGGACCAACATCTACCCGGCCGAGATCGAGAACGAGCTGATGGTCCACCCCAAGATCGCCGACGTGGCCGTGTTCGGCGTCCCCGACGAGGAGTGGGGCGAGCAGATCAAGGCCGTGGTCGAGCCCGCGCCCGGCGTCGTTCCCTCACCCGAGCTGGCCGCCGAGCTCGTCGAGTCGCTGCGGGGCCGCCTGTCGAGGATGAAGTGGCCGAAGTCCGTCGACTTCATCGCGGAGATGCCCCGCGAGCCCAACGGCAAGCTCCTCAAACGCAAGCTGCGTGACCCCTACTGGGAGGGACACGATCGTGCCATCTAGCGAAGACACTCAGGCGCTGCGGGCGCGGCACGTGCTGGAGTTCCCCGGCGGGTACACGCGTACGACGGGACCGGTGATCGGGCGTTTCCTCACCGAGCTGCGGGACGGGCGGCTCGTCGGGGTCCGTACGGCGGCGGGACGCACGCTGGTGCCGCCGCTGGAGTACGACCCCGAGACCGGCGACGCCGTGACCGGCGAGTTCGTCGAGGTCGGCCCCGCGGGCACCGTCGAGAGCTGGGCGTGGGTGACCACCCCCAGGAAGAACCACCCGCTGGACCGGCCGTTCGCCTGGGCCCTGATCCGGCTGGACGGCGCCGACACCTCGCTGGTGCACGCGGTGGACGCGGGGGACGTCAGGGCGATGCGCCCCGGGCTGCGGGTGCGTCCCCGCTGGCGGGCCGGGCGCACCGGGCACATCACCGACATCGAGAGCTTCGTCCCCGAGGTCACCAGGATCGTCTCCGAGGTCCGCGTCGAGTACACGGTGACACCCGGCCTGGCGCTGGGCCGGTTCCTGGAGGGCGTCGCCGAGGGGGTCCTCATCGGCTGCCGGTGCGGCACCTGCCACAAGGTCTACGTGCCCTACCGGCTGTCGTGCCCCGAGTGCGGGGTCTCGATCACCGAGGAGCTGGTCGTCCCGGACACCGGCACGATCACCACCTTCGCCATCAACAACCTGCCCGACCCGCGCGCCCCCGAGGTGCCGTTCGTCTCGGCGTACATCCAGCTCGACGGCACCGACATCCCGATGATCGCCCTGGTCGGCGGGGTCGCGGCCCACGAGGTGCGCCAGGGCATGCGGGTGCGGGCCGTGTGGGTGCCCGAGGAGGAGCGGACGATGTCCATGTCGAACATCAAGTGGTTCGCCCCCACCGGCGAGCCGGACGCGGAGCTCTAGATGCGGGAGATAGCGGTCGTCGCGTTCGCGCAGACCCGGCACAGCGCCGTCGACGAGGGACAGAGCGAGGCCGAGCTCATCCTGCCCCCGCTGGAGGAGGTACGGGCCGCCACCGGGCTGCGGAGGTTCGGCTTCACCTGCTCGGGGTCGTGCGACTACCTGGCGGGGGCGCCGTTCTCGTTCGTCTCCGCGCTCGACGCGCTCGGCGCCTGGCCGCCGATCTCGGAGAGCCACGTCGAGATGGACGCCGCCTGGGCGCTGTACGAGGCCTGGGTCAGGCTCCAGCACGGCGACGTCGACTCGGCCCTGGTCTACGGCTTCGGCAAGTCGTCCCAGGGGGACCTGCGGGAGATCATGACGCTCCAGCTGGACCCGTACTACCTCGCCCCCCTCGGGCTGGACCAGGTCTCCTTCGCCGCGCTGCAGGCGTCGGCCACCGGGGCGGACCGGGCCGAGCTGGACGAGATCGTACGACGCAGCCGCGCCGACGGCAGGGCGAACCCGTACGCCCTCGACCTGCCGGACCCCGCCGGGGAGGACGCGGAGGTCGCGCCGCTGCGGCCGTACGACATCGCCCCGGCGACCGACGGCGCCGCCGCGCTGGTGCTGGCGGCCGGTGACCTGGCCAGGGAGCTGTGCGAGCGCCCCGCGTGGATAACGGGGATAGCCCACCGCATAGAGCCGCATTACCTGGGCATGAGGGATCTCGCCCGGTCGGCCTCCGCCGCCGACGCCGCACGAGCGGCGGGGGTCGGCAAGGGTGACGTCGACGTGGCCGAACTGCACGTCCAGTTCAGCCACGAGGAGCTCATCCTGCGCGAGGCGCTGGAGCTCCCCGAGGGCACGCGCGTCAACCCCAGCGGCGGCCCCCTCGCCGCGAACCCGGTCATGGCCACCGGTCTCATCAGGATCGGCGAGGCGGCCGGACACGTCATGGACGGCACCGCGCGCCGCGTCCTCGGGCACGCCACGAGCGGCCCCTGCCTCCAGCACAACCTCGTCACCGTGATGGAGGCCTGAACGTGGAGCGAACCCGACGCGGTGAGCGAGGAGCGGTGGGTGGCCGTGAGCAACAGGGCGAATCCGACGTGGCGAGTGGTCCGCGTGGCGAGCGAGGAGCGGTGAGCGACCATGGGTAACCCCTGCGCTGTCATCGGTGTCGGCCAGACCCGTTACACGACCAAGCGGCGCGACGTCTCCCTCGCCGGGCTGGTCCGCGAGGCGGCCCTGCGCGCGCTGGAGGACGCGGACCTGACCTGGAAGGACATCGACGCGGTCGTCATCGGCAAGGCGCCCGACCTGTTCGAGGGCGTGATGATGCCCGAGGCGTACCTCGCCGACGCGCTGGGCGCCGCGGGCAAGCCGATGATGCGGGTCCACACCGCCGGTTCGGTCGGCGGGTCCACCGCGCTCGTCGGCGCCTCGCTGATCCAGGGCGGCGTGCACGACCGGGTGCTGGTGGTGGCGTTCGAGAAGCAGTCGGAGTCCAACGCGACCTGGGCGCTCTCCACCCACCTGCCGTTCAGCGCCTCGCTGGTCGTCGGCGCGGGCGGCTACTTCGCCCCGCACATCCGCGAGTACATCCGCCGCTCCGGCGCCCCCGGGCACATCGGCCACCTCGTGGCCGTCAAGGACCGGCGCAACGCCCTGAGGAACCCGTACGCCCACCTGAGGATCCCCGGCATCGACCGGAAGATGGTCGAGTCGACCCCGATGCTCTGGGAGCCGATCCGCTACCTCGACACCTGCCCGTCCTCCGACGGCGCCTGCGCGATGGTCCTGGCCGCGGAGGACAGGCTCACCGGCGGCACCCCCGCCTGGGTCCTCGGCGCGGCGACGCGCTCCGAGCCGATCTTCCGCGCGGGCCGCGACACCGTGAACCCGCAGGGTGGCAAGGACTGCGCGGCGGACGTCTACCGGCAGGCCGGGATCACCGACCCGCGCCGGGAGATCGACGTGGCGGAGGTGTACGTGCCCTTCTCCTGGTACGAGCCGATGTGGCTGGAGAACCTCGGTTTCGCCGCCGAGGGGGAGGGCTGGAAGCTCACCGAGTCCGGGGCCACCGCCCTGGACGGCGACATCCCGTGGAACGCCTCGGGCGGCGTGCTGTCGA
This sequence comes from Streptosporangium sp. H13245, assembly GCF_055690525.1. Classification (NCBI taxonomy): domain Bacteria; kingdom Bacillati; phylum Actinomycetota; class Actinomycetes; order Streptosporangiales; family Streptosporangiaceae; genus Streptosporangium; species Streptosporangium sp. H13245. Next base: position 174,882 of record NZ_JBSZKT010000010.1, read on the forward strand.
GCAACCCGATCGGCGCCTCCGGGCTGATCCGGTTCGCCGAGGCGGCGCTCCAGGTGCGGGGGATGGCCGGGGAGCACCAGGTGGACGGCGCCAGGCGGGCCCTCGGGCACGCGTACGGGGGAGGCGCGCAGTTCTTCGCGATGTGGATGGTCGGCAGCGACAAACCCTGATCCCCCAGGAGGGGTGCGAATGGAGTTCAACCACGCGGATCTGTTCGAAGGACTCGCCGACGCGATCGGGGACCGCACGGCCGTCGTCTGCGGCGACCGCCACGTGACCTACGCCGAGCTGGACGCGCACGCCAACCGGCTCGCCCACTTCCTGGAGAGCAGGGGCGTGCGCCCCGGGCAGCACGTCGGGATCCACCTGTACAACGGCGTCGAGTACGTGGCCGGGCTGCTCGCCACCCTCAAGATCCGTGCCGTGCCGGTCAACGTGAACTACCGCTACGTCGAGGCCGAGCTGCTCTACCTCTACCGGGACTCCGACATCGTGGCCCTGCTGTTCGACGTGGAGTTCGACGCCCGGGTGGCGGCCACGGCCCCAGACGCCCCCGCCCTGGAACACCTGATCGCGGTGGGGGGACCCTCCGAGGTCGAGGGCGCGGTGCCGTACGAGGAGGCGCTGGCCGGGCAGCTGGAGACGCGCGGCTTCCCCGAACGGTCGGGCGACGACCTCTACATCATCTACACCGGCGGTACGACCGGCATGCCCAAGGGGGTGATGTGGCGTACCGAGGACCTGTTCTTCGCCTTCGGCGGCGGCAACCCCTACGGCGAGCCGCGTGCCACTCCCGGGGAGGTGATCGAGGCGGCCGTCGCCACGGACGCGGTGACCATGATGGCCGCGGCCCCCCTGATGCACGGCGCCGCCCAGATGGGCACCTTCATCAGCTGGTGCATGGGCGGCACGATCGCGTACGTCCGCACGTTCGACGCGGCCGAGGTGCTGCGGACGATCGAGCGGGAGGGGGTTCTGACGCTCAACATCACCGGGGACGCGATGGCCCGGCCGCTGGCCGACGAGATCGCCACCGGCGCCTACGACCTGTCCTCGCTGTTCGTGCTGAGCTCCACCGGCGCGATCCTCAGCGGTTCCGTACGCGAGCGATTGGAGGATCTGCTGCCCGGCAAGATGATCGTCGACAGCTTCGGCTCCACCGAGTCCGGCTACACCGCGTCGGCGGTCCCCGGTTCCTCTCCCGAGTCCGGGCTGCGCTACCAGGCGAACCCCCACGCCGGTCTGGCCGTGCTCAACGCGGCCCTGGAACCGGTCAAGCCCGGCTCGGACGAGCTGGGCACCGTGGCCAGAAGCGGCCACATCGCCTCCGGCTACTACCGGGACGAGGCCAAGACTGCCCGTACCTTCGTGACGGACGGGGACGGCGTCCGCTGGCTGCTCACCGGTGACATGGCCAAGGTCGAGGAGGACGGCACCATCGCGATCTTCGGCCGGGGCTCCGCCTGCATCAACACCGGCGGGGAGAAGGTCTTCCCCGAGGAGGTCGAGGCGGTGCTCAAGGGCCACCCGGCGGTCTTCGACGCGGTCGTGACCGGCATCCCGGACGAGCGGTGGGGCAGCCGGGTGGCGGCGGTGATCGAGCCGCGTCCCGGCACGACGCCGACGGCCGGGGAGCTCGACGCCCACTGCCGGGGGAGGATCTCCGGCTACAAGGTGCCCAGGACCTTCGCCTTCGTCGACGAGATGGTCCGCTCCCCGGCGGGCAAGGCCGACTACCGCTGGGCCAGGAAGACCGCCGAGGCCGCCCGGGCGACCGGGGCCTGACCCTTCCCTCCCGGCCGTCGCGTCTCCGGAGAGGTCCTCGTACGGCCGTCTCGCCGGGGGCGTGAACCGCGAGGGGCCCCGGCCCGTTTCAGGGAGGTGACGCGTTTCCTGCTCGCCGCCGTGCTTCTCCTCCTGACCGGCTGCTCCGCGACCACCGGAACCACCGCCGTCGTCGAACCCGCCGAGCCCGCCGCGACGGCCGGGGCCCGGCCGGGTGACGTCGTGGTCCGGTACGTCAGCTGCGGCGGGATGACGTGCGAGGGCGGTGACAGCATGGCCGTCACCGCCGACGGGCGGGCCGTCTCCCTGCGGGACGGGGAACTGCTCGTCGTCCCGCTCACCGCGACCGAACTGCGTGATCTACGGGCCGGGCTCGTCGAGTCCCTGGCCGGACGGGAGGGCACGCTCGACCGTACGGGAGGGGCCACCGACCAGCCCTTCGCCGTCGTCACCGTGGTGGACCCCGGCGGGAGGACCCACGAGACCCGGCTGGAGGGATCGCCGCTGGCGGAGGACGAGCGGATCGTCGCCGCGACCGAGCGCCTCTCGAAACTGACCGCCAGGATCCGCACCACCGGCACCCCCGACCCCACCGCGCCGATCACGGTGACGATGTACGAGGACCCGAGCGCCCGGCCCATCCGGCAGGCGACCTGGCCCAAGGGAATCACCACACCGATCGAGGCCGCGACCGGAGGTAACTTCGGCACCCGGACCTACCGGGGGGACGAGGCGAAGGCACTGCGTACCGCCCTGGGCAAGGCGGGGGACAACGTGACGGTGACCCCCGGAGGCAAAACCCTGATCGCCCGCTGGGAGGCGGTGCTCCCGTGATTTCGAGTGAAACCTAACGCGACGGGTTGTATCCGGGGGCGAGCCGGTGTCGACACATCTCCCGCGCCTCGCGGGACGTCCACCGCGTCATGCGCCAACGCTTGTGGGGAGCGCGAGCGTGACGGCACGGGAGGCTGGTCGCCGTGCCGCCGCTCATGGAGCAGTGGTCGGCTCGGTGTAGTGCTCGCCGAGCCGTTCGGCGATCTGGCGTGCTACCTGCGGCAGGTCGTCGGCCGGGGCGTGGTCGGCGGGCTCCTCCAGGTGGACGGTGCCCCAGCGGAAGAACATGCCCTCGCGGTCGGCCCAGACGGTCAGCGTGCCGGAGCCGACCACCAGGCGGGGCTGCCCCTCGTCGTAGGCGATGGCCGGATAGATCCGGTGGGCGTGCAACTCGGTCCGCAGGCGCTGGAGAGCGGTGACGGCACCGGGCCGCCAGGTGGCCGCGCAGAGCCGGTCGCCTCCCGGTGTGCCGCAGGGCGGGATCACGTCTGCTTCCCTCCGGTCAGCGCGGGACGACATGATCGGCCAGGATCACGTCGGCCAGCAACGGCAGCTCGCCTTCCAGCACACTGGCGGCGGGACGGGCGCGCAGGATCCGATAGTGCCTGGCGAGCTGCTCGGCGGCGACGGGCAACGTCAGCTCGGAGCTGAGCAGCGGACTACCGAAGTCGCCGCGCTCGGGTCCGGTCCACCAGAACCTCTCCCCGTCGGTGTAGGCCAGCAGCCCGTAGTGGACGGACAGTATGGCGTTGCCGGAGCGCACCTCGTGGACGTCGGCCTCGATGCCGTAGAGATTGCCCAGGACGGCGGCGAGCTCTTCGGCGCGGCGCACGGCGGGCGACGGTTCGGTGACGGGTGGCGCGGTGGCGAAGCGGCCACAGCCGCTCGCTGTAGTCCGGTCGAGAATTGGAGCATTAGGGTTATTCATCGGGTCAGGACTCGCTTCCTGATCAAGGGGCCCGTCCTGGCGCGCAATGCCGTGGGCGGGCTTTGTCTTTTGTGGTTGCCGTGTCACCGACATGACGCATCCATCAGAACGCGGCGCACTCGCTATCCGATAGAGGAGGATGGAGGAGGAAAGCGGAGTCCCCCACGTCAGCGAGGTAACTATGAGTTTGCCGACATGGGCCGCGCGTTTGAAGGCCGCACGCCTTGGCGAGTACTGGACGCAGAAGGAGGTGGCCCGGCGCCTCACTGAGGTGGCTCGTGAACATGCCGGTATCCGCCTGCCGGGCAGGGAGTCTCTGACCCGGATGCTCAGGGAGTGGGAGGCGGGCAGGGCCCGGCCTCGTGCCCCCTATCCGCGGTTGCTCGCACTCGTCTTCGACCTCGACGAAGCGGTTTTGTTCGATGACGGTGCCCCACGTGTTCCGGACAGTTCAACAGTGGGCGACATGAGTGTCCTTGATTCGTTTGCTCTGAACGGCCGACCAGCTGACGCGGAGGATGTGGCGTTACTACGGAGAACCAGCCAGGCGCTTGTCACGCTGGACAGCGCCCACGGGGGAAATGAAGTTTTTCCCCTTTCTCTGCGGATTTTCCGAACCGTCAGTGCCAAGCTCGCCACGGGAAGCCTTGCGGCGGGAATCGAGCGGGATCTCGAAGCTGCCGCCGGGGAGTCCGGAGAGGTCGCCGCTTGGCAGGCTCACGACGCCGATCAGCAAGAGGTGTCACGCCGGATCGTTCATGAAGCGTTGATGCTTTCGCGTCTCGCGGGAGATCGCGGCATGGAGTTGTTCGAGCTGGCTCACCTGTCGATGCTGTCGTTGTGTCAGGACCGCCCGCGCGAGGCGCTGCGCCTCGCTGACGACGTGCTCACCAACGGTGACCTTTCCCCTCGTGTGGCGGCGATATTCGACGTACGGCGTGGACGTGCGTTCGCCGTCATGGGCGACAAGACGCGAGGGTTCGACGCGCTTCAGCGGGCGCGGTCCGCGCTCGCCGAAAGCATCAGCGCGCGCGATCCGCACTGGACATGGTGGATGGACGAAGCCGAGCTGGCCTGGCACGAAGGCATGGCTTACGCGGAGCTGGGCGAGTGGGGAAAGGCTGCCGCCCCGCTCATGGACGCCTTCGTTCGGCGATCCACCCGAGGACGTTCTCGCTACCACTACGCCGCCCAGCTGCTCAATGCCCTCGTACACGCGCAGGCGTGGCGAGAGGCCGAGCCGGTCATCGTCGATGTGATGGGGCAGGCGAATGAGATCGCCTCCGCACGTACGGCCAACCTGCTGCTTCGCGTTGCCGACCGTGTTGAGCGTGCTGGGACGGGGCCGACGTCGACGCTCGTGGACTCCGCTCAGGATCTACGTCGCATGCTGGCTTCCTCGTGAAGTCCACGACCGACGACGCCCCACCGGTCAGCTGACCGACGGGGCGTCTCTTCCCCCACAAGGGCTGGCACGGGTCCGGGCGATGACTCCCTTCCCCGTTCCGGCGTTCTCGTGGTTGTGGCGACCTCCTGGCCCGTATGGGCTCTTGGCGAGTTCGCCGGGCACGGTTCCCGGGACGGCCCCGGTGGGTCAGCTGCCGCGAAGGCCGTTGCTCGACGCGTCGATCGAGGGGGTGGGGACGGCCGGGTCGGCCAGAGGCAGGCGGACGACGAAGCAGGCGCCGCCCAGTGTTGAGTCCTCGACGTGGATCGTGCCCGCGTGGGATGTGACGATGTCGCGGGCGATCGTCAGGCCCAGGCCGGTGCCGCCGAGGTCGCGTGAGCGAGCCTCGTCCAGCCGGATGAACCGGTCGAAGACGCGCTGCCTGTCGGCCTCGGGGATGCCCCGGCCGTCGTCGGCGACGGTCAGGATGGCGTAACCGGAATCGTGGCTCAGCTCGACCTCCACGACGTGTTCGGCGTGGCGCTGGGCGTTGTCGAGCAACTCGGCGAGCATTCGGCTGATCTTCTCCGGAGCGGCTCCCACCAGAATTCCCGGCCGGCACCGCAGGCTGATCTTGTGCTTGTCCTTCCGCCGGTAGACCTGCTTTTGAACGATCTTGGCCAGGTCGACCGCCTTGTATTCGGCGACGCCCGTGCTCGCCTCCAGCTCCGTGAGGATGAACAGGTCGGTCACGATCGCCTGCAGCCGGTCGACGTTGCTCAACGCGTGTGAGAGAAGATTTTCCAGATCGGTTTTCTGCGGGTTGCGCGCGGCCTCTTCGAGGGAGACGCGCAGGCCCGCGATGGGAGTACGCAGCTCGTGGGAGGCGTCCGCGGCGAATCGGCGCTGTCGGCGGATCTCACGGCTCAGTCGGCACCGCATGCCGGTTATGGCGTCTTCGAGTTTGTCCAGCTCTTCGACGCATTCACGTAGATCGGTCATGTCCGGATTTCTCCTGCTCTTGACCTATTACGGGTGATCGAAGCCTTGCGTTTGAGTCCGTCCCGGCGTGGCGTCCGGGACGCGGTGACGCTCGGTCGGCGTCTCACCCATCTGAATGACCATTTCGGCCTGGAGATCTCCCTGCGAGGAGCGTGAAACCTCCGCTACCTGGTAGTTCGATCCTAGGGTGCCTCACGGTTGCCATCCGGTCGGCCGTACGATTCCCCCGGCCCCGGCCGATGCGATTCAAGATCGTGCCGGGTGGCCACTGTGCTGGAAAGCGCTTACCGTAGGAGAGTGGCCTGGCGTGGCAGGTTCCGTTGAGGAGAGGCTTTCGTTTTGATCCACTCAGTTGACCCCAGGACCGGCGAGTCCGTCGGGGATCCCTTCCCGCTGACCTCGGACGACGAGGTGGACGCGATCGTCGGGGCGGCTCTCGCGGCCGGGCCCGCCTGGCGTACGGCGGACCGGGCGGAGGCGCTCGACGCGGTCGCGGCGGCGCTGGAGGCGAACGTCGAGGAGCTCTGGCGGGCCGCCGACGCGGAGACCGCGCTCGGGGAGACCCGGCTGCGCGGGGAGGTGGGGCGGGCCGCGGGTCAGTTCCGGCTCTTCGCCCAGGTGCTGCGGGACGGCGGGCATGTGGAGGCGGTGATCGACCACGCGACGGCCCAGCCGCCGGTCCCCGACCTGCGGCGGATGAACCACCCCCTGCCCGGCGTGGCCGGGGTCTTCGCGGCGAGCAACTTCCCGTTCGCCTTCTCGGTCGCGGGCGGCGACACGGCCTCGGCGCTGGCCGCCGGGTGCCCGGTGGTGGTCAAGGCCCACGACGGGCATCCGGCCACGTCGGAGCTGTCGTGGCAGGTCATCCGGCGCGCCCTGCCCGACCCGGCCCTCCTCGGCCTGGTCCGCGGGCTCGACGCGGGAAAGCGGCTGGCCAGGCATCCGTCCGTGGCGGCAGTCGGGTTCACCGGCTCCATCCCCGGGGGCAAGGCCATCCAGGCGCTCATCGCCGAGCGTCCCGACCCCATCCCCTTCTACGGCGAGCTGGGCAGCGTCAACCCCGTCGTCGTGCTGCCCTCGGCCGCCAGGGACGGCCTCGCCCAGGGGTTCGCCGCCTCGCTGACCCTCGGCACCGGCCAGTTCTGCACCAACCCCGGGCTGGTGTTCGTCCCCGACGACGCGGACCTCCTGGGGGCCATCACCGAGGCGGTCTCCGAGACCGTGGGCGGGCCCATGCTCACCGAGCGGATGCGGGGCGGCTACCTGCGCGGGCTGGCCAGGCTCGGCAAGCTCACCCCGCTGGCCGAGGGACGGCCGGGCGAGGGGGCGTTCGCGGTGACCCCGCAGGTGTTCGTCACCGACCTGGCGACGTTCGCCGCCGACCTGCCCGATCTCGTGGAGGAGTGCTTCGGCCCGGCCGCTGTCGTGGTGGTCTACACCGACCCCGCGGACCTGCCTCCCGTACTGGAGAGGCTGGACGGCTCGCTCACCGCCACGGTTCACGCGACCGACCCCGCCGAGGCGCGTGCGAGTGCCGAGGTGCTGCTCAGGAAGGCGGGACGGCTGATCTGGAACGGCTGGCCGACCGGGGTGGCGGTCCGCTGGGCCATGCACCACGGCGGTCCCTGGCCCGCCAGTACGGCCGCCGCCCACACCTCGGTCGGCGCCGCCGCGATCCGCAGGTGGCTGGTGCCGACCGCCTACCAGGACTGGCCGGCCCAGCTCCTGCCGCCGGAGCTTCGCGACGACAACCCGCTGGGAATTCCCCGCCGGGTCGACGGGGTCCTCGTGGAGGGACGCGCCTGACATTCCCTCCGCCTGGCATTTCCTCCGTCTGACATTCCCGCCGATCTCCGGCCCCCCGGAGATCGGCTCGGAGTCGTTCCTGTTCGTGCCGTTCCAGCTCCGTGTTGTTCCGGCCCCAAGCCGTTCCAGCTCTGTGTTGCCACGCGACACGAGAGTGTCAGTGACGCCTGTTCGGCGATCTCGGGCGGCTTGGATGACGCCGTGGACGATCTGGCCGATGCGTTCGCCGGCGCGTGTCCCACTACCACCGCGATATACCTTGCCAAATCCGGCCAGAACACCATCCTCTCGGACCAACCTGACGAAGTACTACTAGTGCGACGTTCCTCGCTGGAAGTGCAGATCCCCGCCGGCCCGGGAGATTGAGGGCGGGGAAAGCCACCCCGGCGACCTTGGGTTCTCGATCTGCTTTGAGGAACGTCGCACTAATACGCGAAGTTGATTACGAAGGGCGCCTCCGTTGGGACTGCGAAACAGCCGGTTGGACATGTCTCACGGTGAGCGTGTCCACCGATACAGCGATGTCGCGAGCGCGTTGGCGTTGCGCGGCAACCGGCAGCTCGGCGAGTCGCCGGAGCAGGCACAGGTTCCGGGGAAGGGGATAGGCGGTATCTCGGCACTGCCGGCCATGGACGGTGTGCCGGTCTTCGCCAAGCGAGTGCTCACGGCCAGATCGCGGTCGCTCCCTACCGGCCCGTGTCCGGGTTCATGAAGTCGCCGGTGACGTACAGGTTCATGTGGGTGTAGTCGAAGGTGATGGCGAACGGCTTGAAGAAGTCGTGGGTGAAGTTGGCGATCGTGTCGAACTTCATCCCGGCGCCGACCTTGGGCTTCTCCTCCGCCCACCCCTTGACCCGCCGCCGTGTCGCCTTACCGAGGCTGATCTGCTCGGGGGCGATGGGGTAGCGCACCCCGCCACGCCCCTGCTCGGGCTCACCGAGCTCGATGCCGGCGCGTTCGGCGAAGTCGAGGGAGGTACCGACGCCCCGGCCGGGGCCGCCGGTGTCGAAGGTGACGACCCGGGGCCCGAAGTCGTTGAGCGAGCCCAGCGTGCAGGGGAAATGGTCTTTCGCCAGCCACAGCGGCAGGACGTCACCCTTGAGCCGTGCGGTCTCGGTACGGATCCTGCGCAGGTTGGCCTCGGTCTTGCGGTGCATGACGAACTGCTGGTGACCGTAGTCCATGGTGGTCAGGAAATGGTAGAAGTGCACGGTGCCGATGGTGCCCTGCGCCTCGGTGCCGTCGGGCAGGTTCGGCCGGTCGGCCTCGTTCCAGTGGACGGGCGCGTTGCGGATCTCGAGGTCGCCGATACGCACCGACTTGGCGATGCCGTAATACATCGTGAACTGCTGCCCGTCGGCGCTTCCCCTGCTCTCGGAGATCACCTCTAGTCCGGCCTCCTTCGCCAGTCGCATACTGAGGCCGGCCGTCGTCGCTCCCGTGTCGAGTTGGAAGATCCTCGGCGGTGTCCCGTTGATGGAGATCATCATGTGGGGCAGGGGTTCGAGCCCGAGGAAGGGGATCCGGGTGGTCTGCGGGCCGTGCACCTGCCAGGGGGTGCCCCGGATCGTCTCGTACAGTTTGGCGGAGGCGAAGTCGGTCAGCGAGTCGGTCAGCTCGCCGCGTTTGCGCAGCCAGGGTACGGCTTCCGACAGCCTGTCCTGGCGGACGTAGCAGTCCGCGAGCTGGTAGAGGGAGAATTCGTCGTCGGGCTTCAGACTGACGGCGCGTTTGAGGAATTTCTCGGCGTCGGCGAACCGGTTGGACAGCAGAGCGATGTAGCCGATCTGCGCGGCGGCCTGCGCGTTGTCGGCGTTCTCCTTCAGCCTGCGCCGGTAACCTAGTTCGGCGCGCTTGAAATGGCCGTCCTTGAACAGTTGGTCGGGGTCGTCGGCGGACCACGGAGCGGCGGCCATGGCGCTCGCGCCACCCATGCCCAGCAGCGGCAACGCCGCACCTACTCCGGCGGCCAGCCCCGCGCGTTGCAGGAACCGTCGTCGATCCAGTCTCGAAAAAGTCTCTTCTTCGTGCATGGCAGGGCTCCTGAGGGCTGCGGCGATTTCAGCGGCGATCTGCCCGGCCCGTTCCCCGGCGGTTGCGGAGGAGGAGTTCGGGCAGGTGCCCGCGTCAGAAAATCAGCTCTGCCGTTTCCTCTGCGTTACCCTTCCCACCCGCCCCGGGCTGGTCGCCCGACGGGCACCGGATCAAGGACCGGCTGGAGTATTCGCGCGGCATCGACAAGACCTGGATCTGGGGACGATCCTCACCACAGCCACGGACCCCGCGCCGCAGGTTCGTCTACCTGCCCTAAGGAACGCAGCACTAGGCGTCGCGGCGCAGCGTGAACCAGAAGGTCGGCACCGAGTTGGTGCCCGGTGTGACGTCGAGTAGCTCCCAGCCGGCGAACCTGGTGTGGAGTTCGTCGGCGGTGACGCCCGCCGCCCACGACGTGATCTCGGTGGTCGGACTGCCGAGCGGCTCGGGGCCGTACCCGAACATCAGCAGCCGTGCTCCGGGAGCGGCGCGGTGGGTGAGCCCGGCGGCGTAGGCGTCGCGGCGGTGCAGCGGGATCCCGCAGTAGCAGCTCAGGTCGAAGAACAGGTCGAAGGGGCCGGGCACGTCCAGCTCGCCGAGACGGGTGGCGTCTCCGTGCAGCAGCCGTACCGTCACTCCCGCCGCCTCGGCCTTCTCTCTGGCCTGGTCGATGGCGCGGTCGATCAGGTCGACGGCCGTCACCTCCCAGCCGTGCCGTGCGAGGTAGGTGGCGTTGGTTCCCGTGCCGCAGCCGAGTTCGAGGGCGCGGCCGGGTGGTGGCGCGCCGTGCCCCTCTACCAGGGCGACCAGCTCGGGCGGCGTCACGCCGGTATCCCATGGCGGCTTGCCTGCGCGGTAATAGCCCTCCAGCGCGCGGTGGACGGACTCCTCCTCCTGGTCTCGCCGCGGTGAGGTCGGGTCCGGGCCCGGCTTCTGGGTGGTGGTGGGCTGGTCCATCGTCTCCTCCAACAATTTAGAGTTGAACTCTAGTGGCACACTCTATATTTATACTCGTAGCATGGACAGAGTCAAGCGGCCGGACAAGCGAACCGAGCGCTCACGCCACACCCGGGAAAAGATCGTCGAGGCGGCTCGCGAGCTGTTCGTCGCGCGGGGTTACGGGGCGACGAGCCTGCAGGAGATCGCGGACAGCGCGGGCGTGGCCGTCCAGACGGTCTACTTCGTCTTCCACAACAAGCGCACGCTGTTCAAGGACGTCGTCGACACGTCCATCGCCGGGGACGCCGAGCCTGTCGCCACCATGGATCGTGAGTGGTTTCGCACCGCGTGCGCCGAGCCCACCGCGTCCGGGCAACTGCGCGTACACGTTCGCGGCACCCGCGAGATCCTGGGCCGGGTCGCCCCGATCATGCCGCTGATCGCGGCTGCCGCGGCCACCGACCCCGAGATCGCCGCGCAGTGGCCGAACGGCCCCGACCCGCGTTACACCGTGCAGCGCGCGGCGGCCGAAGCCCTGACCGGCAAGCCCGACGCCCGTCCCGGCCTCTCCGCCGAGATGGCGGCGGACCTGCTGTTCGGCCTGCTCAGCCCGCAGCTCTATCTGATCTTCGTCCGCGACCGTGGCTGGTCGCCGGACGCGTGGGAGGAGTGGGCCCGCACCTCGTTGACCTCCCAGCTCTGCGCCGACCCGAGGTAGGCGGACGCCCGGCCGGGATGCTCGCGGCGGGTGTGCTCGAGACGCGGTTGATCGGCGGTGTCGGCGATGTCGACGGTCAGTGCCTGCGTCTTGGCGGATACCGACACTCTCGTGTCGCTCCGGCGCGGGGCCTGTTTCGGCTCGCCCTAAGCTCATATTAAAACGTAACAATAAAAACAGTCTCACCTGGGTGAAGTTCTGTCGGAAATGTCGTGTTAATCAGCTATTGACGGCCCAGAAATGCTGATCTACTGTCCAGTCAGCTTTAAATCGATTTACTCCGTCTTGGTTCGCCCGCCTTTTTCGCCCCCCACGAAGCAAGGAGACGGCATGCCATTCCCCTCCCTCCACCCCGGCCGGTTACGCACGGCCCTATGGACGCTGGCCCTCTGCGCGCTGGTGGCGGGGCTGTCGCCCGCCGTCGCCGCCCCGGCACGGGCCGCCGCCCCGGTCGGGCTCGCCGGGGCCGGCTGGATCTGGTCCCCCGGCGGGGACGCGCGGCAGTCCGTCCCCGCGGGCACCCGCTACCTGCGGCGTACCTTCACCGTCCCCGCGGGCGCCGTCACCGAGGCGCAGCTCGTCGCGACCGGGGACGACACCCTCGACGTCTGGCTCAACGGGATCCCGCTGGCGACCTCGCCCCGGGCCGAGCACTCCTGGCGGCGGGCGCTGTACGTCGACCTCGCCTCGGCCGTCCGCCCCGGCGCCAACACCCTCGCCGTGGCGGCACGCAACACCACGGCCGGTGCGGCGGGGGTGATCGGCAGGCTGCGGGTGACCACCGCCGGAGGCACGGTGGAGCTGGTCACCGACAACGCCTGGAAGGCCGCGGAGACGGTCACCCCCGGCTGGACCGACCCCGGGTTCGCCGACACCTCCTGGCCCGCCGCCTCGGTCTCGGGGACGTACGGCATCACCCCGTGGAACAGCGACGTGACCGCCCCCGACCTCGCCGCCGCCTCGCCGCTGGCGGTCACCGCCCCCGTCACCGAGCACCGGGCCACCCCGATCGGCGTCGACACCCCCCGGCCGCGCTTCGGCTGGAAGCTCACCTCCGCCGCCCCCGGGCAGATCCAGGCGGCGTACCAGATCATCGTCGCCTCGACGGCGGCCCGCGCGCAGGCCGGTACCGGCGACGTGTGGGACAGCGGGCGCGTCGCGTCCGGGACGTCGGTGGACGCGGTCTACGGAGGCGGCGCGCTGGCCTCCCAGACCCGCTACCACTGGCGGGTACGCGTCTGGGACACCCAGGGCCGCGCCGGAGACTGGGGCCCGGCGCACTGGTTCGAGACCGGCCTGCTCGCCCCGGCGACGGAGTGGCGGGCGGCCTTCGTCGGCGCGCCCGGCACGGCTCCCACCCTGTCCGGCGCGAGCTGGATCTGGTACCCGGAGGGCGACCCGGCGGCGAGCGCGCCACAGGCCACCCGGTTCCTGCGCCGCCAGTTCACGCTTCCCTCGGGCGCGATCACCCGTGCCAGGCTGACCGTCACCGGAGACGACACCGCCGACGTGTGGGTCAACGGCGTCCAGGTCAGCTCCTCGGCGCGCGCCACCGACTCCTGGAAGTCCGCCTCGGTCGTGGACGTCGCCTCCCGGCTCCGGGCCGGAGCCAACACGCTGGCCGTCTCCACCCAGAACACCACCGTCTCCCCGGCCGGGATGATCGCCGCGCTGGAGGCCGACGTCGCCGGTGGCGGCACCACGCGGATCGTCACCGACGCCGGGTGGAAGGCCTCGCAGAGCGGCCCGTCCGGCTGGGAGCAGCCGGGCTTCTCCGACGCCTCCTGGCCCGCGGCCCGCGCCGTCGCGGCCTACGGTTCCGGGCCGTGGGCCTCGAACGTCTCGGCCGCCGAGGCCGTCCCGTACCTCAGGAAGGGGTTCTCGCTCGGCAGGCCGGTGGCCGAGGCGCGGCTGATGGTCACCGCGCTGGGCCTGCACGAGACCCGGATCAACGGGACGAAGGTCGGCGAGGAGGTCCTCGCCCCGGGCTGGACCGACTACAACAAGCGCCTGGCCTACCGGGCCTACGACGTGACCTCGCTGGTCCGCCAGGGTGACAACGCCGTCGGCGCGCAGCTCGGCCGGGGATGGTACGCCGGATCGCTCGGCTTCGCCGGAAGCCAGAGATACGGCACCCAGCCCTGGTACTCGGCGCAGCTCCGGGTCCGCTTCACCGACGGCACCGAGACCACCGTCCTGACCGACTCGTCGTGGCGGACCGCGCCGGGGCCGATCACCGCCGACGACCTCTACCACGGCGAGGAGTACGACGCCCGCGCCACCCGCACCGGCTGGGACGCCTCCGGGTTCGACGACTCCGGCTGGAGCCCGGTGAAGGTACGCGGAGAGGCCAGGCCCGGCCTCGTGGCGGCCGTCGACCCGGGCGTGGTCGTGCAGCAGGACGTCGCCGCGCGGTCGGTGACCCAGCCGAGGCCCGGCGTGTGGGTGGTCGACCTGGGGCAGAACCTCACCGGCTGGAACCGGTTACGGGTGCGCGGCCCCGCGGGCACCACGGTGACCATGCGGCACGCCGAGGTGCTCAACGCCGACGGCACGATCTACACCGCCAACCTGCGCGCCGCCCGGCAGACCGACAGGTTCACCCTCGCCGGGACCGGCGCGGACGAGGTGTACGAGCCGAGGTTCACCGTGCACGGCTACCGGTACGTGGAGCTGACCGGCTTCCCCGGCACGCCCACCACCGCGAGCCTCACCGGCAGGGCCGCCTGGACCGGTGGCGCGCCGACCGGCACCTTCGACTCCTCCAGCGCGCTGGTCGACCAGCTGCAGCACAACATCCTGTGGGGCGCGCGCTCCAACATGCTGTCGGTGCCCACCGACTGCCCGCAGCGCGACGAGCGGCTCGGCTGGACCGGTGACATCGCGATCTTCGCGCAGACCTCGACGTTCAACTTCGACGTCCACGGCCTGCTGGACAAGTTCGCCGACGACCTGGCCGACGCGCAGCGCGCCGACGGCGCCTTCACCGACGTGGCCCCCGACGTCTGCTGCGGCGCGGGCAAGGCGGGCTGGGCGGACGCGGGCGTCATCGTGCCGTACACGCTGTGGCAGAGGTACGGGGACCTGCGCGTCGTCGACGACCACTACGCGGCGATGAGGCGCTGGGTCGACTACTCGCGCGCCACCTCCGGCTCCGACCTGATCCGCGACCAGGAGACCTACGGCGACTGGCTGAACGTCAACGACAACACGGCCAACGACCTGATCTCCACCGCGTACTTCGGTCACAGCGCCCGGCTGCTGTCGCGGATGGCGGCGGCCACCGGGCGGACCGCCGACGCCGCCTCCTACGGCACCCTCGCCGACCAGGTGGCCCAGGCGTTCACCTCCAGGTTCGTCGCGGCGGACGGCACCGTGTCGGGCAACACCCAGACCGGGTACGTGCTGGCGCTGTCGTTCGGGATGGTGCCGCAGAACCGGGTCCAGGCGGTCGCCGACAAGCTCGCCGCGAAGGTCGCGTCGCGGGACGGCCACCTCAGCGTCGGCTTCCTGGGCGTGGAGAACCTGCTGCCCGTCCTGGCCGAGAACGGCCATCTCGGCACCGCGTACCAGATCCTGTTGCAGCCCGGCTATCCCGGCTGGGGCTACATGAACGGCCGAGGGGCCACCACCATCTGGGAGCGCTGGGACGGCATCCGCACCGACGGCTCCTTCCAGGACCCGGGGATGAACTCCTTCAACCACTACGGCCTCGGCTCGGTGGGCGACTGGCTCTACCGGTCGGTGGGCGGCCTGGGCCCGGACACGCGCGACCCCGGCTACCGCCGGATCACCATCGCGCCGCGCCCCGGCGGCGGGCTCACCTCGGGCAAGGCCGACCTGCTGACGCCGTACGGCAGGGCGCTCAGCGACTGGTCGATCGGCGGCGGGACGCTGACGCTGCGGGTGGAGATCCCGGCGAACGCCACGGCCACGGTCCGGGTCCCCTCGGCCTCGGCCGCCGCGGTCACCGGCCCGCCGGAGGCGGTGCCCATGGGGTACGAGGGCGGCGCGGCCGTCTTCCGGCTCGGCGCGGGCTCGTACACCTTCACGGCGCCCGCCTGACAGGTCCCGACGCGGGTGGACCCGGACGGCTCGTGAACGACGAGCCGTCCGGGTCCTGCGGTTTTTAACCGATCTCGCCCACCCCCGCGTGCCGGGAGACCGAACGGTCCACCGACGTGGCCGGGTCGATCCCGGTGTGCAGGGCAGGCGTCCAGCCCGCGTCCGTACCGAGGTCGGGGTCGTGGGCGGCGTTGTAGACGGAGACGAGGTCGGCGGGGGCGACCCTGCCGCCGACGCGGAGCACGTTCCCCCTGGCGGTGAGGGCGGTGCCGCCCCAGTCGTAGAGGAGGTCCGCCGGGTCGACCGCCCGGCTCAGCCGGAAGAAGTTGTTCTCGGCGAAGATCTGCGACTGCACACCCACACCGAGGGCGTACTCGAAGGTCGAGGCGTCGGGGATCTCGTAGTAGTTGTTGTAGACGTGCACCTGGCCGAAGCGCACGCGCGGGAGCCGCTGGAGCACGTCGTCGAAGTGGTTGTGGTGGACGGTGACCTTCAGCTTGCCCGTGTCGTTCGCCGGGTTGTTGGTGGAGCCGATCAGCATCGTCTTGTCGTGGCCGGAGAACCGGTTCCAGGAGGCCGTGACGAGGTTGGCGGCGTTGGTGATGTCGAGCTGCCCGTCGTGCACCTGGTAGGGCCTGCCGAAGTACCGAGGCTGCCCGGAGTCCGGGTTGTCGCCGTCGGTGAAGGTGTTGTGGTCCACCCACACGTGCGTCGAGCCGGTCACCGAGATGTTGTCGTAGAGGGAGTTCCAGTTGCCCTCCGCGCCGTCGGTCGGGTCCCACTTCGGGAAGCAGTCGGCGGTGTCCTCGAAGAGGATGTTGCGGATGATGACGTTGTCGGCCTTGTCGACGTGCAGGTTGACGCCCCGGACACGCGCGTTCTCGCCGAGGCCGACGAGGGTGGTGTTCGAGCCGACCTTGAGCTTGATGGTGGCGGTCTGCCTGGCGGCCGAGGCGACCCGCGCCTCCTCCAGCGGGCCCGAGGGCACGGCCGCCCTGCCCCACACCGCCGGGTCGTACGCGGCGAGGTAGCCCTCCAGCGTGTAGCCGCCGGTCGCGTAGTCGGCGCAGGTCCTGTCGGTGTCGATCGTCCCCTTCACGTAGACGATCTTCGGCGAGGGGGCGGCGAGCGCGGCGGCCAGTTCGGCGCGGGTGGAGACGGTGTGCACGTTCGACGCGGGCGCGGCGGCGCCACCGGTGGTGCCGGTGCCCTCGGCGGCCCAGCCGTCGTTCGCGGGCAGGGTCTGGCGGCCGAGGTCCGGCCGCCCCGAGGTCTCCGACAAGGCGGCCGCGGGCGGGGCGGTGAGGACCGCCAGGGAGAGCAGGGTGGTGAGCGCGACGGCTCGTTTCACGGGGATTCCTCCGCTGGTCAGGTGGGAGGGAGAGGCTCCGTACGGCCCCCGAGAGCCTTCCGGGTGCTTTCTAGGTGTTTCCGGGTGTTTTCGGTTGGTGGAGACGGGCGGCGCCCAGGTCAGGGGTAGGCGCCGCCCGCCTCGCTGGAACGGCTCGGCCGCCGGTGCGACGCCCGCACCCCGGTCGGCCTGGCCGCGAACGTGTCCAGGAAGCCCCCGGGACCCCCTGGAACTTCGAACGTGTCCAGGAAGTCCTTGGGGCCCCCTGGAACTTCGTCGCCGTTGGGACCACGCGGATCACCGCTCCGCGCCGGGGCGGCGCCCGCTCCAGGGCACCCGCAGCTCCGAGTAGAGCGCGAGCCGTTCCGCGCTCGCCGCCGTCACCTCGGCGATCCTGGGCAGCACCCGGCGCTCGTCGCCGACCTCCTGGAACACGTCCGGGATGGCCAGGGGCTCGGGTGCCAGCCGTACCGCCTCCATGACGCGCATGAAACCGGCCGCCCTCTCCAGCGGTACGAGCAGGCCGGCGCCGTCGCGGATGTGCGCGACGAGGTTCTCCAGCAGGTCGGTCCTGGGGTGGACGACCGAGGTCCCGTCGAACTCGACCCGGTCCTCGGTGTAGGTGAGCCGGATCCGCCCTTTCTCGCCGTGCACGATCAGGTACGGCTCGTGCCGCCGGTCCGCGCACAGCGAGACCGCGACCGTCACCACCGTCCCGTCGTCCATCCGCACCCGTACGCACGAGGTGTCGTCCGCCTCGATCGCGTTGGCCCGGTAGAGCTCGACCTCGACGTTCTCCACCGTCGCGCCGGAGACGGCCAGCGCGGTCGCGGTGGCGTGCGCGAGCGGGTTGGTGAGGACGCCGTCCCCCACGGGAACACCGCCGACCTCGCGTTTCCCGGCCCACGGCACCCGGCCGTAGTAGGAGTAGGGGCGCTCCCACGCTCCCGCCGCGCCGATCCCGGTGACCCGGCCGATCACCCCCTCGGCGGCCATCCGCCGGATCGCGGGGATCGCCTCCGAGCCCAGGCTCTGGAATCCCACCTGGCAGGCGAGCCCTGTCTCCCCGGCCACCTCGGCGATCCGCAGGTAGTCCGCGTACGTGGCGGCGGGCGGCTTCTCCAGCAGCACGTGCGACCCGGCGCGCAGCGCCCGCTCCGCCAGGTCGGCGTGGGTGTGGATGGGCGTGCACAGGATCGTCACCTCGGCACCCGTACGCCCGACCAGCCCGGCCAGGTCTCCGGAGAACTCCGCTCCCTCCGGCAGGTCGTCGACCGGCCGCACGTCGCACACCCCGGCCAGCTCCACCAGCCCGGCCTCGGCCAGCCGCCGCACGTTCGACAGGTGCCACCAGCCGTGCCCGCGCGCCCCGGCGAGCACCACGCGAACCGGTTTCATCACGCCACCTCCCATCGCGGTCCCGGGCGCCGGTGGTCTCCGGCCCTCTCCATCGGCGCCGTCCGCCTGCCCGGTGGCCGGGCTCGCCGCGCGCTCACAAGGCGACCTGGACGGCGGCGTATCCGGGGACCCGCCGTGATGACTGCCATCTCCGGCAACTCCTTCCGAATCGGCGTCGCGGACTGCAACCGGTTGCAAGAAACATTGATGACATCTACGGTTAACGTCAAGGGCTCAATTTGGTAAAGCCCTCCCTATCTGCGGATTTTTCGGTATTTCTGATCGCCAGGACGGCGGGCTCGCCCCGGTACCGTTTCGCAGACCACCTGATTCCGGCGTTGACAGTCACGCAACCGCTTGCACTAATGTGCTTCAGGGCCCGGTGAAGGGCCACGGCGAAGGAGCACGGTGGCAGCGACGATCAGGGACGTGGCGCGGGCGTCGGGAGTGCACGTCTCGACGGTGTCCCGCACCTTCTCGGCGCCACACCTGGTGAACACCGAGACCCGCAACCGCGTGCTCGCCGCCGCCGAGGACCTCGGCTACCGTCCCAACCGGGCCGCGCGGGCCCTCACCACCGGCAGGACCCACAACATCGGCCTCATCGTCGCCGACATCTCCAACCCGTTCTTCCCGCCGCTGATCAAGGCCGCCCAGGCGCACGCCAGGGCCCGCGACTACCACGTGTTCGTGGCCGACACCGACGAGGATCCGCAGGTCGAGGAGGAGCTGATCCAGACGCTCGCCAAGCAGGTCGACGGGGTCCTGCTCTGCAGCCCCCGGCTGTCCAACCGGGTCATCGAGCGTCTCCACGCCGACGTGCCGTTCGTGGTGGTCAACCGGCGGGTGAAGGGCATGCCGACGATCCTGATGGACGTCGGCCAGGGCGCCCGCCTCGCGATCGAGCACCTGATCGGGCTCGGCCACCGCAGGATCGCCCTGCTCTCCGGGCCGACCGGCTCGTGGACCAGCGGCGAGATGCGCGCCGCCGCGACCGCGACGGACGGCGTCGAGCTGGTGATCCTCGGCCCGAACGCGCCCACCGAGCGGGGCGGCCTCGCCGTCGCCGCCGACGTGGTCGCCGCCGGGGCGACGGGCGTGCTCGCCTACAACGACCTGGTGGCCATCGGCCTCATCGAGGGCCTGTACGAGCGCGGCGTGCGCGTTCCCGACGAGGTCAGCGTGGTCGGCGTCGACGACATCGTCCCCGGGCGGCTGAACCGGCCCAAGCTGACCACCGTGGCCATGCCCACGGCCGCCGCCGGGCGGATGGCCGTGGACCTGCTGCTGCAGTCGTTCGACGACGGTGCCACCCCTACCCTGGCCACCCTGGACACCAGCCTGGTCGTCCGTGAATCCACCGGAGAGGCGCGACAATGACCTTCGGAACCACCCCGTCGGGCGAGCGGGTCGAGCGGCACGTGCTGTCGAACGGGCCGATGCGCGCCGCGGTCATCAGCTACGGGGCGATCCTGCAGTCG
The DNA here is from genome assembly GCF_055690525.1 of Streptosporangium sp. H13245. NCBI lineage: Bacteria > Bacillati > Actinomycetota > Actinomycetes > Streptosporangiales > Streptosporangiaceae > Streptosporangium > Streptosporangium sp. H13245. Next base: position 194,610 of record NZ_JBSZKT010000010.1, read on the forward strand.
CTGGAGGTCTCCGGCGTCGACGTGGTCCTCGGCTACGACAACCTCGGCGACTACCTGACGCGCAGCCGCTACTTCGGCGCCGTGGTCGGCCGGTACGGCAACCGCATCGCGGGCGGGCGCTTCACCCTCGACGGCCGCGACCACGAGCTGCCGGTCAACAACGGCCCCAACAGCCTGCACGGCGGGACGCACGGCTTCGACACCCGGGTCTGGCGGATCACCGCCGCCTCCGGCACCGCCGTGACCCTGGAGCACGTGAGCCCGGACGGCGAGCAGGGCTACCCCGGCACGCTCACCGCCTCGGTCACCTACACGCTGACCGATGACGCGATCCGGATCGACTACCACGCGGTCACCGACGCGCCGACCGTGCTGAACCTCACCAACCACTCCTACTTCAACCTCGCCGGGGGCGGCGACGTCCTCAAGCACGTGGTCCGCATCGACGCCGACCACTACCTGCCGGTCGACGCCACGCAGATCCCGACCGGGGAGCTCGCCCCGGTCGCCGGGACCCCGTTCGACTTCACCTCTCCGTACGAGATCGGCGAGCGGATCGCCGACCCCCTGCTGGGCGGCGGCTACGACCACTGCTACGTCCTGCGCGGCGGCATCGAGGTCCGCGACCCGGCCGGAGGGCTCGCCATGGAGGTCACCACCACCGAGCCGGGCGTGCAGTTCTACACGGGCAACTTCCTGGACGGCGTCGCCACCGCGTACGGAAAGCACGCGGGCCTGTGCCTGGAGACCCAGCACTTCCCCGACTCGCCCAACCGGCCGGACTTCCCCTCGGTGGTCCTGCGCCCCGGCGAGCGGTTCGAATCCACCACCACCTACCGCTTCACCTGACGACCCCGATCCGGGTGGGCCTCTCGACGGGCCAGAAGTAGAAGGTCAGCGATGGGCGGCGCGGGTCGCCGCCCAGCGCGATCAGCCCCAGCCTGACCCCGGTCCCGTGAGCCGCCGTAGCCTCACGCAGGCGCAGCAGCGGGCCGAGGTCGTGCTCGTACGACCGCCGCAGGAAATCGAGCAGCTCCGCGAGCCCCGCCGGGTCGTCCCACCCCCACGCGGCGCAGAAGAAGAACACCTTCTGCCGCGTCGAGACCCCGTCGTGCGACAGCTGCAGGAAGAGCGACCGGTCGGCGGGGCTCGGCCGCGACGCGGTGGCGAAGAGGTCGTGCAGCCGGGCGGCGGGAAGCAGGTCCGGGTGCGTCCCCGCGCGCTCGCCGAAGGTCAGGCCCGATCCCGAGGGCAGCCACTTGTAGGTCTTCCACGCCGTGATCTCGCCGTCCGCCAGGTCGTACCCGATCACCTCGACGCCGCCGGGAAGCCCGCAGCCGTGCAGGCGTTCGGCCCGCCCGAGGATCTCCGTCAGGGAGGGAAGCCTGGTGGCGAGCTCGTCCGGGTGAAGCCAGCTTGTCCTGAAGTAGACCGTCCCGCGCTTCCGGCCCCCGGCCCCGTAGCCCAGACCGAGCATCAGCGGCGCCGGGAGGTCGGCGGGGGCACCGGCCAGATGCGTCCTGAACAGGCCATACATCCGGTCGGCTCGCTCCCCGGTGGAACATCCCGCGACGGACCGGGCACTCGCCAGGGACTCCTCCCAGTCGTCGGGGCGGTGCCCGACCAGGTCGACGACGCAGCGCAGGGACGGGACACCCCGTTCGTCGAGCTTCAGCGAGACCTCGACCGGCACGGTGGAGCCGGTGAGCAGGGAGCGCCGCCGGGGCTCCCCGCCGTCCCCGCCGTCCCCGGCGTCCCCGGCGATCCGCAACAGCGCGTCCGCGACGGCACCCGCGTCGTCCCGCACACCGAGCCGTACGGCGAGATCACCGAACGCGGCGGCGAGCCGCCCCGTCGGCGTGACGTCCGGCACGGGACCCGCCGGGCCGGGAACGGGAGCCACCGGGGCCGGAACGGAACTCGCCCCGTCCCGCGTGGAGGTGAGTGGGTCCTGTGGGGTGAGGACCGAATCCCGGGTGGAGGTGGGCGGGTGCTGCGGGGGGAGGGCCGGGTCCGGGACGGAGCTCGCGGGACCCCGCGGGGGGAGTGCCGGTTTCGCGGGGTGGGGGGGTCGCCTCCCTGTTACGGTTCTGCTGTTCGGAACGGTCAGGGCCTGACCGTCGCCCGCCCCGGCCGAGCCAGGCGATGAGCCGCTCCCGTGGGGAAACGGGGGAGTGGGGGCCACGGTTCTCTCCTCGGATCGGGTGGGACACGATGACGGCCGAGACAGCCGACGTGGTGGTCATCGGAGCCGGTGTCGCCGGGCTCGCCTGCGCGGGAGAGCTGTCCGCGCGAGGGTTCGGCGTCGTGGTGGTCGAGGCCAGGCCCGCGATCGGCGGCAGGGTCCGCACCCTCAGGACGGGCCAGGCGGGCCCGGTCGAGCTGGGTGCCCAGGTCGTTCATCCGGCCCGCTGCGACGCCTTCGACGACCTGCTCCGCGAGGCGCGGATCGTCACCGCGCCCATGGAGGCCGCCGTCGGGTTCACGGTCGTGTCCGGAGGCGCGCACCACGACACCGCCGCCCTCGCCGCGCGGGTGCGGCCCCTGCCGTGGACGGCCGAGGACGGGCTGTACGCGTCGCGACCGCTGTCCGGCACGGTCGGCCGCGCGCTCTCCGGCCTCGCCCCGCCCGCCCGCGAGCTGGCGCTCTCCTGGATGGAGCAGGTGGTGGGAGAGGATCCGGCACTGCTCGACCTGGCCGAGACCGCCGCCTCCTACCACGGCCGGGGACGGGGCGGGGAGCGCGTGGTCGTGGACGGCTTCGACCGCGTGGTCCACGCGCTGGCCGGAGGGCTGGAGATCCGTACGGGCTCCCCGGCCGAGCGGCTGCGCTGGGGCTCCGGCGGGGTGGAGGCCGCGACCGCCTCGACGGTGATCCGCGCGCGTACGGCCGTGGTCACCCCGCCCCCGCCGGTGGTCACCGCCGGAGACCTCGTCTTCGACCCGCCGTTGCCCCCGGGCAAGACCGGCGCGGCCGGGGTGCTCGCCTCCTGCGACGCCGTCGCGGTCGTGCTGGTCACCGCGGGGCCCGCTCCCCGCTCCCGGTCGTTCCTGCTGGCCGACCCTCCCGGCGGCCTCTGGACCTGCCGGGCCGGTTCGCGCGTCGCGACCGGTCACGTCAAGGGCCCCTCCGCGCGGCTGGTACGACGCCCGGGATGGGAGAACGACCTGATCAGGTCGCTCGGCTCCCACCTGGGGGCCGTGGACGACGTGCTCGTCATGGACTGGGGGCGCGACCCGTGGTCGCGCGGCGCCTACAGCGTCCCGGTGGCCGGTGCCGGAGCCGCCTCGTCCGCGTGGGCCGAACCGCTCGCCGGGACCGTCTTCTTCGCCGGGGAGGCGTCGGCGGGACCGGACCTGCGCGGCCTCGTCCAGGGGGCGCTGGCCAGCGGCAGGAGAGCCGCCGCCGAGGTGGCGCTCACCCTGTCCGGCGACCGTCCCCACGGCGGAGAGGGCGGCGACGCGCGCTCCCGGTGCGGTGCCGACAGACCGCGCGACGGACACGGCGCTCACGACCAGCGCACCGGCAGGGACGCGTAGCCGCGCGGCACGACGCCCGACCGGCGGACGGCGGGTTCGGCGCCCGGCCGAGGCTCGGCGCCGCACCCCCGGATCGCCGAGACCAGCAGCCGCGCGAGCAGCCTGACCAGGGGAGCGCCGAGGCAGGCATGCGGTCCCGCCCCGAAGGACAGGTGCGGGTTGACGCGGCGGCCCAGATCCAGCCGGTCGGGGTCGGCGAACCTCGCGCCGTCGCGGTTGGCCGCCCCGAGCAGCGGTACGACGCCGTCACCCCGGCGGATCGACCGGCCGCCGACGACGAGATCCTCCCGGGCGGTACGCGCGGTGAACTGGATGGGCGGGTCGATCCTCAGCAACTCCTCCACGGCACGCCTCTTCGGTGACCGGCCGGAGGGCTCTCCCCTCGGCGACGGGCCGGGGCACGCCAGGTCGTGCCAGCGGGCCGGTTCGGCGAGCAGGGCGGCGACGGCGTTGGTGATCATGTCGCCCAGGGGCTCGACACCGCCGACGACGAGGAGACCCGCCGTGGCCATCGCCTCGGCCGGGGCGAGCAGCCCCCCGGTGTGCCCCCGGGCCAGGACGGTGAACGCGTCCGGCCGGGGATCGTCGATCCTGGCGAACAGATGGTCGGCGAAACGGTCGCACATCGCCGACATCGCCTCCTCCCCGCGCGCCGGATCGCCGAACGGGTCGAGGTTGCCCGCCACGGCGTCGGCCCAGCCGCCGAAGTCGTCCAGGTCGTCGTCCGGCAGCCCCAGGAACCCGGCGATCACCCGGACGGCCAGCGGACGGGCGAACCCGGCGGCGAGATCGATCTCCCGGCCCGCGTCCGCCGCCTCGCGGACCCGCGACACCCACGCGGAGACCAGCGGGGCGAGCCCGCGCTCGTACTCACGAAGCGCCCGAGGCCGGAACGCGGGCGCCGTGGCCCGCCGGAGCCTCGTGTGGCCGGGCGGGTCGGTGTTCAGCATGGACACCGGCAGCGCCGCGTGTCCCCGCCGCAACCGCTGCCCCTGCCGCGCGGAGAGGCGGGCGTCACCGAGCACGGCCAGGCAGTCGCGGTGCCTGGTGAGAAACCACAGGCGGGCCCCCGGTACGAGATGCACCGGATCGTGCTCGCGCAGGGCGCGGTAGGCGGGATAGGGATCGGCGTGGATCTCCGGGGCACGAGGGTCGTACGAGGGCTGTGTCATCGGCGTCAATCAGCGTCACTCGGTGTTCGGCTCGGTGTCGAGCAGTGTTCAGGGCGGTGTTCGGCTCGATGTTCGGCTCGGTGTGGATCGGTGCCGGTTGGCGTCGGCGGGCGTCACTCGATGTCGCTTGGTGTCGCTCGATGTCAGGTCGACGCGCTCCGGCATCGTCCTGGGCGGTCCGGTCGTGCCAGGGACGGTCAGGGCCGTCAGGGGCGGTCCGGTGTCCTCGGGGACGATCGGGAACGGTCGGGTGCCGTCCGAGGTCGTCCTGGGTCGTCCGGGGGCGGTGCACATGGTCAGTGCATGGTCAGGCCGCCGTCGACCGTCAGGACCTGGCCGCTCATGAACTCCGAGTCGGAGGAGCAGAGGAACAGCATGCTGCCGACGAGGTCGCGGGGATGCTGGTGCCGCTTGACGGATTGGTACTGCAGGATCTCCTCCACGGCCTCCTGGCCCGCCGGAGTGAGCTGACGATCCGGGAGGTCGGGGACCACCGCCCCCGGTGCCAGCGCGTTCACCCGGACGCCGTGCTCGCCGTACTCGCGGGCGAGCGCCTTGGTCAGTCCGATCACCCCCGACTTGGCCGCGATGTAGTGGGCCATGTTGGACAGCCCCGACCACACCAGGTTCGTCGCCACGTTGACGATCGCGCCGTGCCCCTGCTTCCGCATCACCGGCAGCACCGCCCGGCAGCACAGGAAGACGCTGTCGAGGTTCAGGGTGACCACCCGCCGCCAGGCGTCGTGGTCGATGTCCTCGAACGCCACGTGCGGGTAGCTGCCCGCGTTGTTGACCAGCACGTCGACGGCCCCGAACCGCGACAGCACGGTGGAGGCCATCCCCGCGGTCTCGTCGGGCGAGGTCACGTCCACCCCGAGGGGGTGTGCCCGCTCCGCGCCCGCCCGCTCGTTGAGCCAGGCGGCGAAACCGGCCGCGCCCTGCCCGTCGATGTCGCACACGACGACCCGGGCGCCCTCCTGGACGAGGGCCGTGCAGTACCAGCGGCCGATGCCGTTGGCCCCGCCCGTCACGATGACGACGTTGTCGTCCAGCCTGCCCATCAGGTCCTCTCCCGGTCGTCGTCCGGCTGATAGAACATCAACCGGTTGCCGTCGATGTCGCTCGCCTCCAGGAACCGCGCGACGCCCGCGATGTCGCGCGCGCGAGCCCGCGGGGTCGTTCCTTCGCGGTCGAGCAGCTCGCGGACGTGCTCCAGGTCGTCCACCTGGAAGTCGAGCACCGCCCCGCCGCTCACCCCGGCGGTGGGGATCTCCGACAGGCCGATGCTCACCCCGGGCACCGGGGACGCCAGCTCGATCCAGCCGAACTCCGGGATCGTCGCCAGGACGCGGCAGCCGAGCACCCGTTCGTACCATCTCGCGGCGACCTCGGCGTTCGCCACGGTCAGCACGCACTGCAGCCTGCGGTCGTCCGCTCCGGCGGCGGACGGGGCCTGGGCGGCGGTCCGGGCGGCGGCGCTGCCCGCGGAGGCCGAGGTCGCCGTCGCCAGCAGGTCGCCGTCCAGCGGGAGCGCCCTGAGCGCGTCGATCAGCTCCTCCCGCCGCTCCGCCAGGAACCCGGCCACCGTGCCCGCCACGGCACCCGCCGCCGTGCCCGCCGTGCCCGTCGTGTCGGCGGTGCCCGCCGCCGTGACGTACGCCCTCCCGATGCTTTCCTCCGACGGCCCTCCGGACGGCTCCGCGAAGGGGGCCGTCGTCCCGCCGGTCGCGGGGAGACCCGAGCGCCAGGTCTCCCGTTCCTCCAGGTGGGGCCTGACCGCGTCGGTGAGGAGCTTGAGGATGTCGGCGGGGGTGAACGCGATGTTGACGGCGAGGGAGTGTCCCACCGCCTTCGCGCTGTGCCAGGTCCCGGCCGGCAGGCACAGGACGTCGCCGGGACCCAGCAGGACCTCGGCGAACGTCTCCTCGGCGATCTCCGGGCGTTCCCAGGGACGGACCGAGCTGGGGGCCCGCCCGATGTAGCGCACCGCGCCGTCCGGACCGGCGAAGGCGTTGCCCAGCGGGAACGGGACACCGGGCGCCCGGGACAGGCGCCAGCGCTTGTGCCCGTCCAGCTGCAGCGTCGTCACGACGTGGGCGTCGAAATGGGTGTTGAAGCCGTAGCCGTGCGGTGAGAGATAGCACTTGACGCCCGCGTCGCCGTGGTGCCCGAGCTCGCGCTTGAGCCGGGCGGCCAGCTCCGCGACCCTGGGGGCGGCCCGTTCGATGGGCTCCACGCAGATCGAGGCGCCGCGCCCGAGGTGTGCGGCCACGTCGGCGGCCTCCACCGCGACGTGCGCCCCGGCGGCGCCGCCGTCGCCCTCGTGGTCGCCGCTGGCGCGGATGAGCAGGCCGAGCTCGCGCTGGCGGCTCACCGCCTCGCGCAGGTCCGCCATGGTGAACAGCTCGCGGAACCGGTCGGCGGGCCCCCGGACATGCAGCGGCCTGCGCTGCCAGTACGCGGTGCGGAACACGTCGGGGTCGAGCGGGTGCACCAGCGAGGCCAGCGCGGAGGCGCCGCGCCGGGCGGGACCGGGAGCGGTGACGGTCAGCGGCCACGTGCCCGCCACCCCGGTCGCTTCGGCCGCTCCGGTCATTCCTCCTCCCGAGGGCCGAGGAGAAGGGTGTAGACGACCGACTCGTGCAGCCCGTCGAAGCCGAGCAGGTCGTCGAGCTCGCGGTCGAAGTAGCCGCCGACGGGCACCGCCGCCAGGCCGCGCCCGGAGGCGGCGAGCACCGCGCTGTGCACGGCGTGCCCCGCCTCGACGAGCACGAAACGGTAGCCGCGCTCGCCGTACTTGAAGACGGAGCGCTCGAACACCGCCGACACCAGCACCACGGCCGGTGCCCCGGCGACGAGCTCGGACTGGACGAAGCAGCTCCCGGCCTCGAACTCGCCCAGCTCGTGCAGCTCGTGCGCCGTCGGATCGTAGTGGTAGAGCCCCTTGACCAGGCCGGACACGTCGCGCGCCCAGAGGTAAAGCTCCAGGGGATACAGGGCGCCGCCCGAGGGGACGGCACGGAAGGGGCGCGGGTAGCGGCCGTCGGCGTTGGATCTCGTCACGCCGTACGCGCACCGCAGGACCTTCGACACGTCGGGCAGTTCCACCGGCCCCGGGCCGAACCCCCGGGCGGACTCGCGGCCGATCAGCGCCTCGTCGAGGTCGATCCTCGACGGCGGCAGCTCGTACGGCAGCGCGATCCGGGGGCGGTCGCGGTACGGCTTCGTCTCGCGCAGCCCGGTCATCACCGCGACGACCGTGCTGTCGGCGGGGTGCCTGTCGAAGTACAGGTGGGGGGTGGCCCGGCTCGTCTTGGAGTTCTCGTGAAAGCTCTCCCAGACCGCCTCCTCGCTCTCCTCCAGCAGGAACGCGTCGACCGGATGCATGGTGGCCCTTCCTCGTCGGGGATCTTCCGCGTCAGGGAAGCGTCAGGGAAACGGGTGGGGATGCGGGTTGTCCTCGCCGGGGGACCAGCCGGGCAGCGCGGTCAGGCGCCACCCGCCCGTCGCCCGGTTGGAGTGGCCCATGTGCAGCGGGTGCAGGCCGGGAACGACCACGCGTACGACCGACAGCCCGAGCTCCGCGACGTCCGGCGTCGTGAGGTCGCAGGCGATCACGTCCTCGCCGGTCGCCGCCACCCCCGCGACGAGCGCGCGGAGGGACAGGTCGCGGTCGCCGGACAGGTCGAGATCGGTCTCCCGGGAGGACTCCCAGGAGAAGCGGGCGTACTCCTTGGACTCCTGCGGGCAGTAGTAGCGCAGGTGGGCCCGCTGCCCGTCGACGGCGGGGTGGCCGGACTCCACGTCGACGGGGACGGGCGGCAGGTAGTCCATCACCTGGACGGAGAACTTCCGCGTGTGCGCCAGCTCCTCCAGGCTCTTGCGGCAGGCGACCTCGGCGTCCGGGTGGGAGGCCGCGGCGAAGGCGAGGGCGGGTGACGTCCGGGTGAAGCCCTCCGCGATCGTCATGACGGACGGGCAGCCGACGTCGGTGCCGATGTCGACGACGTGCACCGCCAGCCCGACGTCCTCGAAGCGCCGCACCAGGTCGGTGAGGGAGTCGGGCAGGCTGTCGAGCCTGATCCGGGGACGGCTCAGCCGCCCCTGCCACATGAGCGTGAACGCGTCGCGCTCGACGACCTCGCACAGGGCCGACACGGTGGCCTCCCGCAGGGAGGATCCGCAGGCCAGCCCGGTGGAGATGGGCTGGGCGATCGGCGTCTCCGCCCGGTAGTGGTAGGGGACGTGGACGAAGGCCGCGGGCAGCAGGATCTCCTCCCCGGTGACCAGGGAGCGCCCGCGCGTCCAGGCCACCCGGGTGGCCGAGGTGAATGGCCGCCAGGGGAAGCCCGGCACGGCGTACTGCTCGGGCCGGTAGAGGGCGTAGGTGCCCGGAGGGGTGGCGGGACTGTCGAGGTCGTCGTAGGCGGCGACCAGAAGGTCGTCGTAGGAGAAGCAGGCCGAGCAGTAACGTTCGACCGCCTCGCCGACCGCCTTGGCCAGGGCCCTGCGCCGGTCGGTCGCGGCGCCGCCGTTGTTGCCGAAGTTCTTCAGGAAGCCCATCGCCTCGGTGGAACAGGCTTCGGACAGGTAGTGGACGAAGCGCGGCTCGTCGTCGTCGATCCGCAGCTCGGTGATCTCGCGGACGATGCCCGTGCGGGGATCCACGAGATCCGTCCAGGCGTCGAGCAGATCCATCGGCCTCCTTTTCCGGTGGTGTCCTCTCCGGTGGCGTCACCGTGGACCCGCGGCGGGCCCGGGTCCGTCACGGGTCACTCGGAGAGCTGGGAACCGTGAGTGATCACGGGTGCGCCCTGCCTGGCGGTCCCGCCGCAGTCGGGGCAGCGCGGCACCCGCAGCACCCGGCGCACGGCCGAGCGGAACGGCACCAGGCTGACCTCGATGACCCGGCCGCAGGCGGTCACCGGCAGCCCGGTGAGGTGCTTGACCGCCTCGGTGGCCGCGATCTCCCCGGCCACCGAGGGGATCGACGGCAGGAACCCGACGCCGGACGAGCGCTGGGCGCGCAGCATCGCGTGGGCCTCGCGCCACACGTCGTCCGAGTCGGTCCTGAGCAGGTAGCAGCGCAGGCAGGCGGTGTCGAAGGGATGGGTGAGCGGGCCGACCCGGATGACGAGGTCGTCGATCCAGACGGGCAGCAGGACGACGCGCGCGTCGAGCGCGCGCCGCGCCACGTCGACGAGGGCGGGATCGGCCGGGCCGTCGGCCGCGGCGCACCAGAGATCCCAGCCGTCCTCACCGGCCACCGGTGCGGGCCGTGCCTCGACCCGGCCCACACCGCACGCCGTCAGCGACCGGGCGAGCGCGTCGGCGACCCGGCCGGTGCCGGCCACGAGCACCGACGACTTCGCGACCTCACCGGGCCCGTCCGGGGACAGCCGCGCCATGCTCGCCCAGAACCGGGCCGTGGGGTCGTCTCCCGCGTCCTCGCCGAGCAGCCCCCGCGCCCGCAGGGTGACGGCCACCTCGCGGGCGTCCTCCCGCTCGCGCGGGGGAAAGGCGTCGACGAGCTCGTCCAGCGAACGTGACCCGTCCGCGAGCTCGGTGATCCGGGTGAGCAGGGCGCCGATTCCCGGGGCGGCCAGCCGCACCTCCGTCAGCCCACGTTTCGCGACGGCCTCGTCGGGGCCCAGGTGGGCAACCTGGAGCTCCCGGGCGTTCAGCGGCTCCTGTGTCGCCAAGGCGCTAGGAGGCCGTGGAGGTCATGTCGGCCGCCGCGCAGGAACAGCAGGGCGTGCAGCAGCAGCACGAGACGTCGACGCTGCTCACCGTGGCCCTGCGGCTGACGAGGTCGCCGCCGACGGAACGCTTGAACTCGAAGAACACGCCCTCCAGGTCCTGCAGGTCGTCGATGCTCAGGGACGCGACGCGGCTGTTGTCGGTCGGGATGCCGCTGAACTCCGCGGCGAGGTCGTTGAGGTCGTGGATCGTCAGGTCGCGGATCCTGGGCAGCTGCTCCAGCCGCTCGGGGGTCGCCAGGCCCAGATCGGCGACGGTCCGCGTCTGCTCCTTCTTCCTGAGGTTGTCCGCGCGCTGCAGGTCGTCCGGATCTCGCGCGGGCACGCCGGACAGATCCTTGAAGGGATTGTTCTCGGTCATTCGAGTCACCTCTTTCGGTTGGGCGCCGTGCCTGTACCATAAACTTTTGAGGCTTAACAAGCAATGGTGAATAATTATTCAGGAATATATTTTTCATGGTGAGGTAACCGTGGTTTCGGGCCCATCGAAAGGAGGGGGAATTGTCGGCATCCTTGGGATGGACGCAGCTGGCGTTCGGTGCCGATCTCGGCGATGACGTCACCGTTCTCGACCTCGCGGGACGCTCGCTGATCGCCGTACGGAGCGGGGATGACGTGGGAGTTTATGACGCGACATGTCCGCACAGAGGTGCTCATCTCGGATATGGCGGAAAGGTCGATGGAAATGCGATTGTTTGCCCTTTTCATGGCCATCGAGTGCAATTAGGGGGTGAGAGTTCCGGTCGTTTCCGGATCGACCGCCATCGTTCGACGCTCCGGGCCGGAGGTCTTTTCGTGCTGCTCGACCCGTCGTTCGACACCGGGCTCGATGATTTCCTGGTGAAATTACAGGAAAGCCACCGAATCGTGGCCGGATTCTCGTTACCCGTGAAGGTCCCGGCCGAATACGTCATCGAGAACGTCTTCGACGCCGACCATTTCGCCCCCGTCCACGGGCTCGACAGGCGTCCCCGGCTGAGCGTCCGCCCGGCGGAGGGCGGGGTGCTGTGCGTCGAGGGAGACCTCGACATGGCGCGTCCCAACCGCTGGCAGGCGGGAGAGCCCGGGGGCGACCCGGTCCAGGCCCGCTTCCGCGCCCTGGTGTTCAGCCCGAACCTGGTGGCCACGGAGCTGGGTCCACCGGACGAGCCCAACGTCGTCATCACCGCGGCCACCCCGGCGGGTGACGGGGCCTGCGTGGTCAGGGTGACGGTCGCGGTGCCCGTCCGCAGGGCCTCGGGCTCCCCGACCGTCCGCGAGGTCGCCTCGCTCGTCAGCGGCAGCCGCACGGCGTTCGAGCAGGACACCCCGATCTGGGAGCACCTCGACACCACGGTCGTCCCCCGGTACACCGAGGGGGACGAGCTCGTGCGCGCCTACCGTTCGTACTGCCAGCGGTTCGGGGGCACGCGATGAGCATCGCGGGCGAGGAAGACGGTGACTGGGACGGCCTGGCCGTCACCGCGAGCGGCGCGGGGACCGGGGTGCTGTGGCTGCACGGCTACACGATGAGCGCCGCCATCTGGCCGCCGCTCTGGAAGCACCTGCCCGGCAGGCGGCACGTGGCCGTCGACCTCCCCTGGCACGGGCGCTCCAGGCCGCCGCGCGACGGCGAGGATCGCGCCGCGCTGGCCGACCTGCTGGTGGCCCGCGCCCTGGAGGCGGGCGTACGGCATGTCGTGGCCCTGTCCTTCGGCACCGTGGTGGCCCTGGAGATGGCGCTGCGCCACCCGCGAGCGTTCGCCTCCTGGACGCTCGCCGCCCCGTCCTACGCGGGCGGCCCGCGGGAGCGGGCGATCGAGCGCCACTATCTCGACCTGTTCCTTCTGCACCGTGGCGCCGGTTCGAGGGCGCGGACGGCCGCGCTGTGGATGTCGTGCGACCTGATCTTCGGCGGGATCGCGGCGCGGCCCGGGGCGCGCTCCGCGCTCGCCGGCGTCATCGGCGGGCACGCCTGGGACGAGCTCGACGGCCCCGGACTCCGTCCCCTCCTGGAGCCCCGGCAGCCGGTGGCCCGCCTGTCCGCGCTGGCCGCCCCCCTCCTCGCGCTGGTGGGCGACCGCGAGATCCCGGCGCACCGCGCCTGCGCGGAGACGATCGCGGCGGCGGCCCCCCGGGGCCTCCTGCGGATCCTTCCGGGTACGGGGCACCTCGCCCTGCTGGAGGAGCCGGGAGCCGCCCTGGAGATCGTCGGCGCGCACCTCGCCGACGCCGACGCCGAGTATGGCGACTCACCTCGCCCGGGGTGAGTCAGCCGTTGACCCATCTGACCAGCCGGTTGAGCACCCGCATGCCGTCGTGCGGGCGCCCGGCGTATCCGTGCTCGGCCGCGCCGAGCGGGACGACGTTGTCCACCCCGCACGCGGCGACGGCGTCCCGCAGCGCGAGCCGGGTCTCCTCCGGGGCGATCCCGACCGTCGAGACGGCCGGTCCCAGCAGGGGCAGCGCCCGCCGCAGGTCGTCGACCGCGCGGACCAGGACGAGCCGGGAGCCGGGATGCCGCGCGAGGTCGAAGGCGCCGTCGATCCGTACGACCGCCGACGACACCTCGGGCCACTCCCCGTTGACGTACCAGCGCCCGGTGCCGAGCAGGCCCCTGCGCAGCCGGGTGAGGCGCTCTCGCGCGTGCCGCGAGGGCCGGTGCGGGAGCGCGACGTCCCACTCGGCCAGCACCCCGGCGAGCGCGCGGGCGTACGCGTCGGCCGTGGCGGCGTCGCACTCCACGACGTGGAGCAGCGAGGACGTGCAGGCGGCCTGGTTGGCGATCAGCGAGTCGACCGCGGCGCGGCGGGCCGCGGCCTCCGGGTCCGACCTGACCAGGGCGGCCCCGATCATGCTCAGCGAGAACCTCGGGCCCATCACCAGGGTGTCGGTGGTCCCGCCCCGGGCCGTCACGCTGCCGACGGCCTCGGCGGAGCCCCAGACGACCCGCCGGTCGAAGGCCCCGTCGGCGAACAGCGTCGACTCCACCCGCCGGTCGCCGCCCCGCCAGTACGCGAGCGTCGTGTGCCTGGCCAGCGGGTGGCCGGGGTCGGTGTCGCGCAGCGCCGTACCCAGCGCGACGACGAGCGCGGCGGCCTCGGCGGCGGGCTTGATCACACCGGCCCCCTTGGTCGCCCACGCCCACAGCAGGGAGACCACCGGGACCACGGGGGCGTTCCCCGCGGTCAGGTGGAGCTGCCGGGTGGGGAGCGCGCGCAGCGCGGGCGGCGCCTCGCGGGCGTGGTCCGCGAAGCGCGAGGTCATGCCCCGTACGGGCGTCTCCCCGACCTCGCGCCAGCCGTCGAGCGGGCCCGCGCCGAGGTCACGTTCGATCATGCGGCCGACGGCGTCGCCGTCGAAGAGCGCCGGGAGCTGGGCGAGGAAGGCGCGGTGCGCGCGATCGCCGACCAGCGAGGTCGCCGCCAGCAGCGCTCCCGCCTCGGCGGCCTCGGGGGAGCCCGCCAGCAGCGCCTCCCCGATCGCGTCCACGAAGGAGAGCACCTCGGGTACGGGGGTGCGCGCGAGCTCCAGCAGCGCCTCGGCCGGGTCGGGTTCGAGCAGGGAGGACGGGTCGGGGGCGGGCAGGACGAGCACCTGTGTCTCGCCGGTGAGCGCGAGCGAGTCACGGTCCACCACCGGCCGCCCGATCAGGTAGCAGCCGTCGGCGTGGTGCGATCCCCGCTCGGCGACCGCCAGGCGGACGTCACCCACCCGGGGCCAGGGGGGCATGACGACCTTCCCCCGGACCACGGCCGGGAGCCGGACGATCTGCGTACCGGCGATCGTGCGGGCGTCGAGCGTCACGGAACCACTCCCGCCGTTTCCTCCGTGGCGGCGCACCCGCGCTCACCGGCCCCGGCGGCGCGGACGATCGGAGCCACCAGGTACGGTCCCGCCAGACCGCATCCGCAGGGATCGCGGCGGAGCCGGACGGCGTCCCCCGTGACGACGAACCCCGGGTAGGACAGCGCGAACGGATCCAGCACGGCGAGCCCGCCCTCCACGTCGTCGCCGTGGACGGGGGTCAGGAGCCCGTCCACGACGACCGGCTCGACACAGGGAGGGACGTGGTAGCGGTCGTTGACGCAGCTCGGGAAGACCGTGTTCAGCTCCGAGGTGGAGTAGGTGTCGACGTACCGTTCGCGCGGCACGCCGAGGCGCTCGGTCACCCGTTCCACCAGCTCCTCCCGGGGGATCGCGGTACGGCCCTTCCAGCCGCCTCCGGTGACGACCTGGCTGCCGGGGGGCAACCGGATCCGCCGCGCCGCCGACGAGAGGTGGTCGAGGAGGCCGGAGAGCTCCGGGGGCGTCCCGAATATGAGGACGGGCCGTTCGGCGCCCCTCAGGAACTCGGCCGCGGCCTCGTGTCCGGTCTCCTCACCGGTGCCGGGGATGGCCTCACGGTCGCGGACGGTACGTTCGCCGGGGCGGGGTGGCGTCTCGTCGGCGAGGGAGCGCAGGTCGAACGGGACGGCCCGCAGCCGGTGGACGCGGACGGCTCCCTCGGCCAGGCCGGTCGCCCCCGACTGGATTCCCAGGCCCAGCCCGGGGGTGACGAGCTGGAGGAAGTCGTAGCCGCCGGTCGCCGGGGTCCAGGGCAGGCGCACGCCGGAGGCGGCGCGCAGGGCGGCCAGGGTCAGGCGGTCGCGGGGGACGAGGGACGGCTGCCCGCCGGTGCCGCTGGAGAACGTGACGTACACCCCGTGCCGTTTCAGGACGGCCCGCCACTCGTTGACGTCGGCGGCGTGGAGGTCGGGGCCGGTGAGCCGTTCGACGAAGACGGATCCCAGCCAGCACGACAGTTCGGACAGTCCGGACGGTCCTCCCCGCAGCCAGGCCGGGTCGTACCCCTTGAAGAGCTCGTCGGTGACCAGGAACCGGTCGCGGATGTCGGCGAGGGTGACCGCCCCGGAGGACGGCACGCCGATCAGCGCCGCGTACGCGGGGATGGCGGCGGCGTAGCGATGGTGGTTGCCGACGAGGGCGGTCTCCCTGAGCCGGGCCGCCAGGGTCTCGTCGATCGTGGCTCCCGAGGACCAGAGCCTGGTGCAGACGAGCAGGGCCTGCACGGGGGAAACGGCCGTCAGCCGTGAATTCGGACCGGGCACGGTCCGATCGTCGCCCGTATTGGGTGGCCTGACCACCCCGCGAGCCGAGAATACCGGTGCGATTATCAACCGGTGGAGCCGGTGGTCCGGTTTTTTATATGAAATATCGTGAAATTGTTTTCGGTAACGACGGTCGGCGGGTCGCGATGCGCCGGAGTCGTGAGCGTCGGCTCGCTGATCTGCGGGTATCTCGTGCGTCCTGTGGGGCGAGCGCTTCCGGGACCGCTGGGACTTGATCCGTCCTTGGGGGTTGTCGGTCGGCCGGTAAGTTTTCACGTTAAAAGACGATTTATCTGGACTTAGTGATATCGATACCGTGTTGCGTATCCCGGAATTCGTTTGGATATCGGGTAACCGGCCGAGTGGTCGTTTCTACGTACCCCGGGGGCGGCTCCCCGGGGTACGCGACGCCGAGGGTGTCTAAGCCTTGGCCATGGAGTTCTCGCCGGTGAGGGCCGCGACGGCTCCCAGGCCGAGATAGACGACGCCGCTGGTGACGTCCAGGCGGCGCCGGGCGCGGGCGGAGCGGCGCAGGCGGCCCGCCATGGCCGAGGCGAGCAGGGCGAAGACGCCGTCGCTGGCCATGCCGAGCACCGTCCAGATCAGGCCGAGCAGCACGATCTGCGGGGCGATCGGCCCGGCCTCCGGATCGGCGAACTGCGGCAGGAAGGCGAGGAAGAAGATCGCGGTCTTCGGGTTGAGCACGTTGACCACGAAGCCCTCCCAGAACATCCGGGACCTGGTCGCCATCCGGGGCTCGAAGGACTCCTCCCCGTTCGAGCGGGTCATGAGCTTGCGCACGCCCAGCCAGATCAGGTAGGCGGCACCGAGATACTTCACGATCATGAACCCGGTCGACGAGGCCGCGAGCAGGGCGCTGATGCCCAGGGCGGCGGCGGCCACGTGGACCAGCGAGCCGAGGTGGATGCCGAGCACCGAGATCAGCCCGGCGGACCGGCCCTGGGCGACGCTGCGGGTCACGATGTAGAGCACGGCGGGGCCCGGTACGACGAGCAGGGCGAGGGTCGCGGCGGCGAAGAGTGCGAGTGTAGGCAGATCCGGCATATCCGGATCGTAGGGTTACCGGTTCCCCGGGCGCCTCACGTTTTCACCGCCGGACGGTCCCCACCCGCCGCCGGACGCCCCCCACGCCGCAGGACGACCCCCCGCTGCCGGACGCCCCCCGCTGCCGGACGGCCCCCCACTGCCAGGTGGACCTCGCCCGCTTCGGGCATCCCGTACGGAGCGGGTGTCACGGGTACGTCACCGAGGTCAGGGCGCTCAGCAGGGCGGTGGTGGCCGGGGGGTCGGGGGGCTCACCGTAGGTGGCGGCGTAGACGTGGCGGGTCGAGCAGGGGAGCTCAGTCGCGTTGATCTTCGGGTGCCGGTGGGCGTGCAGGGCGAGCCCCGGCAGGGCGCTCACCCCGATCCCGGCCGCGACCAGGGCCTGGACGGCGACGATGTCGTCGGTGGTGAAGGCGATCTCCGGCTCGAAGCCCGCCCTGGCGCACAGTTCCAGCAGGTGGCTGCGGCACCGGTCGCAGCCCCCGATCCACCGGGAGTCGCGGTAGGAGGTCAGGTCGCCGACCGGGCCGGAGGTGACCAGGTAGCTGGGGTCGTCCATCAGGTGGAGCAGCCGGATCCCGTCGGCCTCGGGGGCGGTGTCGTCGTAGCGGAAGATGACCGCCACGTCCACGTAGCCCGCCTTGAGCATGCGCAGCGCGTCGGGAGGCTCGGTCTCGGTCAGCCGCAGCTCCAGACCGGGATGCCCCTCGGCGAGGGTGGCGGCGGCCTCGGGCACGAACGTCCCCAGTGCGGAGGGGAAGGCGGCCAGCCTGACCCGCCCGGCGCGCAGGCCCACGTGCGCCGACAGCTCGGCGGACGCGGAGTCGAGGCGGCCGATGATCTCGGTGGCCCGTTCGGCGAGCAGGCGGCCCGCCTCGGTCAGCCGGATGCCCCGGCCGACCCGCTGGATCAGTTTGGCGCCGGTCTCGGCCTCAAGCTTCGCGAGGTGGTGGCTCACCGAGGGCTGGGAGTAGTGGAGTTCCTTGGCCGCCGCGGTCACCGAGCCGTGCCGGGACACCGAGGCGAGGACGCGGAGCCGCACGATATCGAGCATGTATTAACTTTATCTATGAATAAGCGGGAAGATAGGCATTAGACGTTATGGATCTCCCCGGCGCATGCTTGGGACATGACAACCTTGACGCTCACCCGCCCGGGACTGGCCGAGCTGGTCGCGGGAGTTCGTGAACTCGCCGACCCGTCCGCCGACCCTCGGACGACGGCCTTCGCCGTCGCCGGGCTGCTGCGTGAACGGCTGCCGTCCCCCGAGATCCTCACCGAGCAGGAGCGCCTCGGCGACCCCGACCACTACGTCGGCCACACCCTCCACACCGAGGAGGGCTTCTCGATCATGGCCGTGGTCTGGCGGCCCGGCCAGAAGACCGTGATCCACGACCACATCGCGTGGTGCGTGTTCGGCGTGCTGCGGGGTGTCGAGTACGAGACCCTCTACCGCGACCACGGCGACCACCTGACCGAGATCGGCAGGACAGCCAACCGGACCGGTGAGGTGAGCGGGTTCGCCCCGCCCGGTGACATCCACCGCGTCCACAACACGGGCGACGAGACGGCCATCTCGCTGCACATCTACGGGGCCGACCTCGGCACCGCCGCCCCCACCAGCGTCCGCCGCGTCTACGACCTGCCCGTCCGCTGAACGATCTACTTCTCGACCTCGGGCTTCCCGTCTGACCTGAGGCTCTCCCTGATGGCCTCCAGGCGGGCGGCCCCCTCGACGTCGATGGCGGCGCGCTCCACCTCGATCATGCGGGCCTCGACGGAGCCGGAGGTCAGCTCCGCCTCGCCCAGGGCGCGGGCGTAGCGCTTCTCGATCTTGTCGCGGACCTCGTCCATGGTGGGCGTCTCGTCGGCGGGGGTGAGGCCGGACAGGTCGCCCATCGCCCTGTTGAGCTCCTCCTGCACCTTGGCCTGGTCGAGCTGGGAAAGCAGGCGCATCCGCTCGGCGATCTTCTTCTGCAGCGCCATCGCGTTGGTCTCGACGGCGGCCCGCGCCTGGGCCGAGGCCTGCGCGGCCCGCTCGTGCGCCAGCCGCGACTCCCGCTGCGCGCTCTCGGCCGCCACCAGGCGCGAGGCGAAGGCGCGGGCCGAGTCCTCGTACGACAGGGCCTTGCGCTCGTCGCCCGCGGCCCGGGTCCGCTCGGCCAGCAGAAGGGCCTGGCGGGCGTTGGCCTGGAGCCTCTCGGTCTCCTCCATGGAACGGGCGAGCCTCATCTCCAGCTCGCGCTCGTTGCCGATCACCGCCGCGGCCTGCCGGCTCAGCCGCCGGTGCCGCTCCTTGGCCTCCTGGAGGGCCTGCTCGATCTGGACCCGGGGGTCGGACAGCTCGTCCAGCCGCCCGGAGAGGGCGAAGACCAGATAGCGCCAGGCCCGACGGATGACCTTGAACATGAGGACTCCTTATCGATCCAGCGCGTCGCGCGTGATCTGCTCGGTCTCGTGGAGACCCTGGCGGACTCCTTCGAGGGTGTCGGCGAGTTCGTCCAGCACCCGGATCGGCTCCAGCGGGCCGTTCGCCGACACCGCCGACAGCTCCACCAGCCGGGCGAGGAGCCCCTCGATGCCGATGGCGCTCGACTCCATCCGGGCGAGCACCCGCTGCCGGGTCGCGGAGAGCCGCTCGACCACGGCCCGCTGGGAGGCCAGCGAGGCGAGGGCGCGGTCGATGTCCTGGGTCAGGCCCTGCCCAGCCTCCTCACGGGCCCGTGCCAGCCTGGCCTGCTCGTGCCCGAGCCTGTCGAGGTCGAACCTGGCCAGCGCGGCGCCGGTGAGCGAGGCCTGCCCGGCCAGCCGCTCCAGCGTGGCCGTCGAGTCGTCGATCCGGGGCCGCATCAGCGTGATCCGCTCGGCCAGCGGGCCGGGCTCCAACGAGGCGCTCAGCTCGCCGAAGCCGTACGCGGCGGATCCGGCCCGTACGAGCCAGTACTCCTCCGGGCTGCCGGGGGCGACGGCGGGCCCGGTGTGACGCCCGCGATCCTGCAGGGCCGCGATGCCCGCCTTGGACAGCCAGACGACCGTGCCCACGCACACGGCGGCGGCCGGGTGCACGCTGACGGCCCACGCGGCGCCGCCGGCGGTCGCGCCCAGCAGCAGGCCCCACGGGTCCCTGAGTTCGTCGGCGAGACGTGCCATCAGAAGTTGGATACCACCGCGGTGAACACCTGGTCGATACTTCCGGACTCGCGAGAGTCGTACGCGGCGGCGGCGGTCGCCTCGGAGATCTGCCTCAGCACGCCGAGGTCGGCGTCCTGGCCGTAGGCGATCGTGAACATCCGCACCGTCTCCTGGCCCGCCTCGGTACGCAGGTCGGGCAGCAGGTTCTCCAGGGAGAGGCTGTCGGGGTCCTCGTTCTTGCCGTCGGTCAGGAAGACCACCGCGTTGATCGCGTCCCCGTTCCGCAGCTCGCGGACCTGCTCGTGGGCGGCGAGCGCGGTGTCGTACAGGCCGGTGCCGCCGTCGGGGGTGAGGCCGCCGAGCCTGGCGCGCAGCCTCTCGCGCTGGGCGCCGTCGACGGTGGCCAGCGGGGCCAGCTCCAGGTGGTCCTTCGCGCCGTCGCGTTTGGTGGAGAACATCCACAGCCCGACCCTGTCGTGCGGGCCGAACTGGGGCAGCGCGTTGATCGCGGCCTGCTTGGCCAGGTCGAGCTTGCTCTTGCCCGTGCCGGGCACGGAGGCGCCCATCGAGCCCGAGACGTCGATGACCATGAGGACGTTCGCGGGTTTGCGCAGGTCGGCCCAGCCGGTGAGTATTTTGTCGAGCACGTTCGGCGCGGGCGGGCTCAGCGTCGTCCTCGGCTCGGCGGGCAGCAGCCCGTTCGCCTGGGTGATCAGCTTGCCCGCCTTGCCGTCGTACGAGCGGAAGGCGAACTCGGCGAACCTGGCCTGCTGCTCGGGGGCCTGGAGGTGCGCCAGGAAGTCGGCCGCCACCGCCCGCTTCGCGTCGTCGACCCACGGGGCCGTCAGCACCGCGTACGGGTTGTCGGAGAGGAGCGTGCCCTCCTTGGGATAGATCGCCGCCAGCGGCACCTTGGGCCTGGCGTGCTTGCCCAGCGTCGCGGGGTCACCGGTCGGGTTGCCCTGGTTGTAGTCCCAGACCGACTTCTCCTCCACGGCCACCGCGGAGATGTAGCTCAGGCCCGCGCCCGCGTCGTCGGCCCGCTGGAGGTTCGACAGGAACGTCAGCGTCGTGTCGCCGTAGTGCACGATCGAACGCTCCACCCCCCGTACGAAGTCCCTGACCTTCGCGTCGGCCACGTTCTTCTCCGACAGGTCGCCGGACAGGCCGGTCGCCGCGAAGTAGGCGCCGACGGTGGCGTTCAGGCCGCTGGTGGAGAAGTTGGGGTTGGTCTTGCCGAGTTTGAAACTCCCCCACTCGGGGTGGCCGTACTTCGCCCACGACCCGGCCGACACGGCGAGCACGTCGGACCAGCCGAGCTTCTTGCCCGGCCAGCCCAGCGCCTCGGCCATCGGCAGGGGCATCGCGACGACCAGCGGCGTCTTGGCGATCGACGGGTTGTCGGCGGCGACCAGGGAGGCGGAGTCGTTTCCCGAGGCGCGCTGCTGGAGCAGGGTGATCCAGCCACTGCTGGCGGGCGACCACACGTCGGGGCGGGGGCCGTCCTGGCGTTCGTCCCAGCCCCTGGCCAGCGCCTGCATCGCGCCGCCGCTCGCCTTGGTCTCGACGACGACGTCGGCGCAGCGCCCGCCCACCTGCCTGCCGTTGTAGCCGGAGGCGATCGTCCGCAGCAGCTCGGCCTTCTCCGACGAGGCGGCGACGGTCAGGGTGACACCGTCCTCGCAGGACCTGGGCTGCTCCGAGGCGCCGCGCGCCTCTCCCGTTCCTCCGGGTTCGTTCGCGCCGACGAGGATCCGCAGGGCGACGATCAGGGCTCCGGCGAGAATGATCGCGACGATGAACGGGGCGAAGTTCCTCCGCCGTCGCTGTGGTTGCTGGTACAACCCTGCCTCCCGGGGAGATGTCTGTACCTATCCGACGAACGAAACGCCCCCAGAGTTCGCCATGACCGGAGTTGTTCGCGGGCGCCGGAAACCGACGGGTTCACACGGGATCCCGGGCCGTCGGCGATGACCCCGGAAATCCTTCCGCCGTTCTTCGCCGTGAGCCCGGAGCATGCGTTCTTCGCCGTGAGCCAGGAGCATGCGTTCTTCGCCGTGAGCCAGGAACATGCCGGGGC